>DAOUYN010000008.1 GCA_030666075.1 Actinomycetes bacterium
AGAAGCGCCCGAAAGAATAGTAGATCCCGTAAACGAGCAGCAATGAGCCTTTCGGCCATGACAAAGGCGCGTCTTTCTGGCGGCCGCTCAAGTAGATCAAGAGCGCAAAACCGGCCAGATTCCATATCGACTCATAGAAGAAGGTCGGGTGGAAGTGAGTAAAAGAGGCGAACTCCAGCGGCCGTTTAGCGGCATCAATAAAGATACCCCAGGGCAAATCGGTCGGAGTGCCAAAAGCCTCCTGGTTCATGAAGTTTCCCCAGCGCCCGATGGCCTGACCGAGAAGCATGCTCGGAATCATCAAGTCCATCCATTTCAGCCAATCGAGCCGGTAGCGGCGGGTGTAAATATATGTGGAGAGAAAAGCGCCGATCAGAGCGCCGTGGATCGCGATGCCCCCATGCCAAATGGCGATTATCTCAGCGGGATCGTCAATGTACTCGGACAAGCTAAAGAGAACGTAGTAAGCGCGGGCACCGACAAGGGCGCTGATCAAACCGTAGACTAGGATATTCGTCAGGTGTTCCGGGTTCTCTCCCGCGGCCCGAACACGCCGGTAGGCGATCATATAGCCGATGAGCACAGCCGAAGTTATTATCAGGCCGTACCACCGTATAGACAGCGGCCCCAACGATACGGCGACCTCAGATCCCATAGCTCAACCCCTCCATTCCCGGCGATTATAGCACGCGCTCTGAGGGTCAAGCGGGATAGGCCCAGGTCTGGCGAGGAGGGAATTAGTTTTGGAAAGGACAAGGGGAAGACCAATGGTCTTCCCCCGCCGGAAAGGAGATGAAAGGTGCCAAATAAAGTTGCCTCCCTGACACCCTTTGTTAGTTTTTAACATTCAACATTGACCGCTACATCCCCCAAACGGGGGATATTGGGCATATCGCCCTATTCTTCCAGCGATTCTAGTTTGACGAGATTATGGCGAATCGCATGAAGCACGGCGTGCATCCGATCTTTTTGACCGAGTTTTTCAAGCACGTGACTGACATGTGACTTGATGGTCTCCTCGCTGACGAAGAGCTTTTCCGCCATCTCTTTGTTTCTAAGACCCCGGGCCATCAGCCCCAAGATGATCGTCTCGCGCTCGGTCAGTTCGTGGTCGTCGCGGTGGTTAAGTGACGGTTTGCGTCCAAGACGCTCGACGACCCGCCTCGCCACTTGCGGCTGCAAGAACGAGATTCCGCCCTCCACCGACCACACGGCCTCCATCAATCCCTCGCTGCCGATGTCTTTCAGCACATATCCATCAATGCCCGCATTGAGGGCATTGAAGATATCGTTCTCGTCGTCGACGGCCGTGAGGGCGATGATCTTGATCGCGGGAAATCGCTGCTTGATCTCCTTAGCCGCCATGATGCCGTTCTTTCTCGGCATCCTGATATCCATCAAGATGATATCGGGCTTAAGCTCACCGACTTTCTCGCAGGCCTCTTGTCCGTCGCAGGCCTCCCCTACTAGATCGAACGCATCCTCAGACTCGAAGACCAAGGATAGTCCCCGGCGCATGATCTCATGGTCGTCGACTATCATGATCTTGACCATCAGGACCTCCCCATTATTGTGATACGCCATTCTCCAAGCGACCGATCCCCTCGACCGTTACAGTGACAGAGTCGCCGACGGACAGCAGCCCGACGCCTGGAGGTGTTCCCGTTAAAATAACGTCACCAGGTAGCAAAGTCATCACTCCCGAGATGAAAGAGACCACCTCGTACACATCGAAGATCATCTGGGCGGTTGATGAGTCCTGCCGGACCCGCCCGTTTTGCTCCAATGTGATCCGGATCGCTCTCGGATCAAGCTCGGTCTCGATATGGGGGCCAAGGGCGCAAAAGGTGTCAAAGCTCTTGGCCCGGGTCCACTGACCGTCGCGCCTTTGCAAATCGCGAGCCGTGATGTCGTTTGCCCCGGTAAAGCCAAAGATATAGTCCGGCGCCTCGTCGGCCGAAACCGCATGCGCCGTGCGCCCGACCACAATCGCCAGCTCGGCTTCGAATTCCACTTGTTCCGAAGCTTGAGGGTAGAGAATGTCGCGACCGGGTCCGATCACAGTCGTCGGGGGTTTAATGAAGAGGACCGGCTCCTCGGGGACCTCCATGTTTATTTCTTTTGCGTGGTCCCGGTAATTAAGTCCGACCGCTACGACTTTTGAAGGGCTGACCGGCGCCAACAGCGTCACTTCTTTGGGGTCGAAGGTTTCGCCGGTCCGGACGATACCCTCGAATGGTTCGCCGGCCAGGCGGTCGATGGTGCTCCCGTTAACGACCCCAAAGGACACGATCCCACCGTGCTCGAACCGGACAACCTTCACTTGGCGCCCTTAAGGCGCGACAAGCCGTACTCGAGCCCGTCGACCAAAGCCTCCCAGCTCGCCTCGATCACGTTCTCGTGGACACCGATAGTTCCCCAAGCTGTCTCGCCGTCGGTGCTTTCGATATAGACCCGGACCTTGGCCCGCGTCCCGCGGCTTTGATTGATGACCCGCACTTTATAGTCAGTCAGATGAATCTTGTCAACCAAGGGCTCGGCGGTGCGCAGGGCTTGGCGCAAGGCCCGGTCTAGCGCGTTCACGGGACCGTTTCCTTCGCCGACAGCCACGAAACGTTCATCGCCCATGGCTATCTTGACCACTGCCTGCGACTCGGTCACCTTGGAACGGTGCCGATTATCGGTCACCTCGTAGTTCTCCAGTTCAAAGAGCGGCTCATAGGCCCCGGTGTTCTTGAGGATGAAGATGCCGAGCGAACCGTCCGCGGCGTCGTAGGTGTAGCCCTCTTGGGCCTTATCTTTAAGCTTGTTGAGTAATTCCGCTACTTTGTCTTTATCCTCGGACAGCTCCACCCCGATCTCGCGGGCTTTGTGAATGATCGTCGCCGACCCCGAAAGGTCGGAAGCGATTATGGTCGGATAATTACCGACGACCGCCGGCTCCACATGCTCGTAAGCACTGCTGTTGCGCTTGATCGCACTAATATGGACGCCCCCTTTATGGGCGAAGGCGCTCTGCCCGACATAGGGCTGGTGATTATCCGGAATCGCGTTGACGACCTCGGCCACGTAGTGAGAAAGGTCGGTCAATTGGGCCAACTTCTCTGGGCCAACGGTCTCTATGCCGGCTTTCAGCTCAAGGTTGGCGATGATCGAACAGAGATTGGCGTTTCCGCAGCGCTCCCCGTAGCCGTTTATCGTGCCCTGCACTTGAGTGGCGCCCGCGGCCACCGCCACCAGACTGTTGGCGACGGCGCATTCGCTGTCGTTGTGAGCGTGGATGGCGATCGGGGTCTTCATTAAACTGACGACCTCCGCGACCACAGTCTGAAGTTCATTCGGCAGCCAGCCGCCGTTCGTATCACATAAAGCTATCCAGTTTGCGCCCGCATCTTCGGCCGCCTTGATAGTTGCCAGCGCGTAGTCCCGATTTGCGGCCCAGCCGTCAAAGAAATGCTCGGCATCGTAGATGACCTCCAGATCGTGTTCCTTCAAGAACTTGACCGACTCGAAGATCATCTTGAGATTCTCTTCATAAGTCGTCTGCAGCGTTTCGGTAACGTGCAGGTCCCAGCTCTTGCCAAAAACACAGACGGCCGGCGTGCCCGCCTCGACCAGAGCTTTGAGCGTCGGATCTTCCTCGGCCTTGATATTCTTTCGTCTCGTGTTGCCGAAACCGACCAGCTTAGCCGTAAGTCCGATCTGGGCGGCGCGCTCAAAGAACTCCTTGTCCCGCGGATTGGAGCCGGGAAACCCACCCTCTATGTAATCCATGCCGAAGGAGTCTAGCTTGACGGCGATCTTGAGCATATCTTCGGCGCTCAAGGCGATACCTTCGCGCTGAGCACCGTCCCTTAGTGTCGTGTCATAAAGCGTTATCATCCGACCGGAGTGCCATGAGTTTGAGCGTAAGCATGGAACTTAGTCATCAGGTCGGTCGTGATCGGCCCGGGCTCGCCATTGCCGATATGCCGTTCATCGACGATGGTGATCGGCGCTATCTCAGCCGCCGTGCCTGTCAAGAAGGCCTCATCGGCGACATAGACGTCATGGAGCGTGATGATCCGCTCCTCGACCGGATAGCCGGCTTCCCGAGCCAGGTCCATGACAGTGTCGCGGGTCACGCCCTTAAGGGCGCCCATGCTCGTCGGCGGCGTCACCACCGTGCCCGCATCGACCAAAAAGAAGTTGTCCACAATACATTCAGTAACGTAGCCGTCGGCGTTGAGCATCAGACCTTCCTGGGCATCGGTCCGATTGACCTCTAGGGTCGCCAGCACGTTGTTTAAATAGTTTAGCGACTTGACCCTCGGGTTCAGGGCCTCCAGCAGATTGCGACGCGTCGAGACCGTGACTATCTTCATCCCGTGCCGATAAACTTCTTCGGGATAGATACTGATGGTCGAGGCGATAATAAAGATCGAGGGCTTGGGGCACTTGATGGGGTTGAGTCCGAGATCGCCCTTGCCTCGCGTCACTACCAACCGCATGTAACCGTCGGCCAGACCGCTACGGCGGGCAGTCTCCACTATGGCCGCCTTCAATTCGTCATGATCGAGCGGCACGGCCAGCATGATGGCCTTGGCTCCGCCGTAAAGGCGATCCAAATGCTCATCGAGCTTGAAGATGGCGCCGTTGTATATGCGGATACCCTCGAAAATACCGTCCCCGTAGAGAAGGCCGTGATCGAATATAGATATCTTGGCATCGTCCTCACTGACGAACTGGCCGTCGAGGTAAATCTCCATTGTGATATTCTACCTAGCGCTCTGCCGTCTTGTAAACCCATAGCCGCCCATCCTTCAGCTCGTCCGAGACCTCTCCAAGGCTCCGGGTGTGCGCGGGTTCGCAAAGAACGTAACGCGAGTCTTCGTATTGGATGGAAAATCCATCCGCCCCATCGACCAAAACTCCGACACCGGTCCAAGCGCCCCGCTCGACGATAATCGTGCCGTACCCCAGTTCCCGGAGTAAGACAACGAGTAAAACGGACTTACAATCGGCGTTGCCGACGTGTTCAAAGAGAGTCTCCAGAGGCCACCGCGTGTAGCGGCGCCCTTTGGCTAAAGGATCCGCCGCTGTCGGGATGGCCTGGACAAAAGCCAACACCGATTCGACTTCCAGGACAGGCTCCAAGCCGGCTGCCTCCGCCGTCTCCCGCAGACCGGCCGCTACCCGCCGGACCTCTTCAGGCGCACCGTCCTGCACCAGGTGGCCGTAGACACGCCGGCCGAACTCTCCTTGATTGGCCGGATTAGCTCGGACGGATTCCTCATATCGCCCGCGTTCGAAGGCCGATTCGAGCCGCAGTTCCAAAACGTCTCCCGTCGGGTCCGGCGAACGCCAATGATAGAGGTGAACGGTGCGCCCCGCTCCCTCGCCCGTCCACAGGTCCAATCTGTGGCGCCCCGGCCCGGGGTCATCCTCGCCCGAAACCCGGCGCACGGTCAGCGGTTTCTGGGCCACAGATACAAAAGCCACCATGACGGCCAGCCCGAGCGGCAGGAGAGTGGGCTCGACGGCCAAGAACAACAGCGAAGCCAGTAGAGCAAACCGCCAGGCAAAAGTATCTATTCCCCCGATCCCGGTCCGTCGCGTCAGCCGCTCGCGAAGCACGGCCAGCCCGGGCCAGACAATGGTCTCGAAACGCTTGAGCGATAGCGCCGCCAGGGCCATCAAAGAATAGGTCAAGATAGCGACTAGTATCCATGAACCCTCGGACCCCAGTGCCGGAAAGACGGGCTCGGCTTGGAGCAACCACAGGCGTAAGGGAAGAATGTAAAAGAGTCCGACGAAAACGATGCTGACCAGAAATATCACGCCGCGTCCTCCTGCGTGAGAGGGGCGAACGCCAGCTGAACGTAGATGAGCTGATGCGGGCGCGAAACATCGACAACTCCCGCTTCCCTGAGAAGAGTAGGATCAGCCGCGAGCGGCGAGGAGCGGCCGCCCGGCAAGGCGGCCAGGACCACAGCCTCGGAGCGGGCAGATGAAGACGGATGAGGCGGTCGCGAATCAGACCTGAGCTGATCAAACAGTGCCGCCAGGGATTCGCGATCACTATCTGCCTCCAGCAGTGACCTATCGAGGGTCTGTTCGTCGACGAATGTCAGTCCGCCGCGCGCGAAGTCATCGAGACCGGCCGCTAATTCTTCTCCTCGAAGTGAACGCCATTCTCGATGATGGCCGGCCGCATAACGGGCCGACTCATCCTCTTTATCGTAGCGACCGCGTTTGTACCGAGGGTGGACTGCGGGCTCCACCTGTGAAAAAAACGAGCGGGAGGTCGGGGGCGTCCTACTCAGGGCGTGCAGATATAGCTTACGGAGCCCGGTCAGGGCCTCCTGCTCCGCGAAGAGCGCGGCCGACCAACTATGAACGGGCTCGGCTTCACCCTCGTCGACGTCCGCCCCTGATAACCACTCCGCCAGCAGGCGCCACCCGGCCCGGTCCACTGCTTCTCGATATTGAGCGACTAACGATTCTATATATAGGGAGCGGGAGTCGCGTAACGAAGCCTGGGCCCGCCGAAGAAACAGGAAAATGAAAAGGCCGGTCAGGATTGCTGCCGCGGCCCCGAAAACGGGCGGCGGCGGCAGATAAGCCGGGTTGATATACCCTTCGGGGAAAGCTCCCAGGACCCGCACGAATTCCACGCCAAAAAAGTAAGTCAAAGGTATCAGTAGCCAGCTGCGGGCGGCAAGCGCCACCGCTTCCGGGTGCCCTTTGATCCGCCTAATAAGATCCGCGCGAAAGACCTCCGGGTCCTTGAGCTCGACCGGTTTGGTGGCGGCGCGGCTCTCCACTTCATCTTTGAGCGCCGCCGTCCGCTCCCCCAGCCGCTCGAGGAATCTCTCTGCTTTGTCCAGAGCACCCGATTCCGCCATGAGGTCGTCGAGCTCGGAGCCGAGCGCCGCAGCCTCGCTCTCCCCGAGACGGTCGAGGTTCCGCTGCAGTCGACCGATAATCCGCGGTAATCGCTCCCGCCCAATATAATCTACGTGGCCGTCGATCTTCTTCACCCAGGAAGAGAGTGGTACGCCGGCAAATTGGCGAGCCTCTACGATCAACGCGTCGACCGCCGTCCCCTCGTCATCGGCGACGACCACCTCTCTTAGGGCATCCGCAAAGAACTCCCGCCGCTTCAGATACTCGTCTGCCTGCCGATAAAATAGTTCGCCGGCTCCGCCCAATAATCCTTCATTGACCAGCTCATGAATGAAGCGGTTCGATTCCTCCTCGACCAAGCTCTCGATCGGATGGACCAGCCCCGCCAGTCCGACTCCGGCCGAACGGGCCCGGCGGACCTCCATGATATCTCCAAGCGCTGCATCAAAGGATGGTTCAGCCAGCAGCGATGCAAAGGCAGCGGCAGTATCGCTTTGATTGGACCCGGATACAAAGAAATGCCGATGATAAATGCTCTCATCGGGAAAAGCGGCGGTCTGCGGGGGCAACCGAAAGATCCCGGTCACCTCGATCGGTCCGACCCGGAGCCGATCAGTGGAACTGTTGAAGAGCCTCGCCAGTCCCGCACTTAGCTCCATGGCTCCGGGGTCTTCTCTGTCGGCGATCGTCACGACCGCGGGGCGGGGCGTCCCGGTTCCAGCCCCATCCGGCAGCTCAATAAACTTACCGGCGCACCAATCTATAAAGGAGTCCGGTGTCTGGGTATCTTTCAGGCCGGCGGGACACTCGACCAGAGTCAGGCCCCCAACCGTCTGAAAGGAGAACCCCGGCGCGCTATCGACTGTGCTCAGGGCCGCCATGACCACGGCGTCGCTTGGTTTCGATGACTCCAGACGGCGCAATGAATCGACGCCGAACGACCCCAACCCGAGAATAATCACGTTCATGGCCTACCCGGCCAACGGTAATCCGCGGTCGCGCTGGTCTTTTAACCGGCCGACGTAGGCCGTGAGAGCATCGTACTCTCGCCTGAGCATCTCGCGCTCCTCCTCGTCATCCCGACGTTTGACCTCGCTGACGATGATACGGTCGAGATACTCCTCGATATCCGTGATGAGGTGATACTGCTTCAGTTTCTCGAGTTCACCGATGAGCCGGCCGGCCCGGTCCGAAACCTCCGAGAAACCCACCAGGTTTTCGGCCGCCTCGAGCCGACCGGCGGTTGAAAGTGTCTCGATCGGTCCCATACGCAGGACCTTATCGGACTCGACCAGCTGAACCGCATAGTAGTCCTGGGCATCTCCAGCGAAGACGTAGCCCCGCACCGGGCGGCTGTCTATCTTGTCCTGCTCGATCAGACTCAAGACAACCGGATCTTTCTTGAAAACCAGATAATCAGTGAAGAGACCGAGGGCAAACTCACAGACGGCCTGGTCGTCCAGGCTCGAGGACGTCCGCAAATCGGGAAGGGCTTCGATCTCCCGGCTCCAATCTTGCCGAATATGTAATGGCTGGCTGCCCGAGAGCTTAGCGCGGCGCATATATTGCTTGTAGTCGGCGCGCAAGGCCGGCATGACCCGCAGAGCAAAGAGTGGCAGGCCATGTTGTGCCTGCAAGAGAGTGACTTGATGGTTATCGGCTGTCCGCACTAGTCCGGGGCGGTTCTGTCCCTGTGGTAGGGGCAGCGCATCAGGGTCGCTGTAACCGAGCGAAAACGTCCGCGGAAGGTCGACCGTACCCGCGTCATGGGCCTTTTCTTTATCATAATTCCAACATGGTTGGGACAGCTCGAAGAGGTTGCCCATAACTTGTTCGGAAAACTTCTGCTGTCCCACACTCTCGTTGACGGCTTCTACGGCCGTGCGGCTCAAGGTTTCCTTGAAGAGCTGCCTGACATGCTCCGAGACCATCGCTATCAGGACCTTATTGATCTTGACCTCCTGATCGCTGGTGGCCAGATCATACAAACCATGCCCGTGCACATCCTGAGTCTCATTCAGTCGAGCCAAGATCGCCTTGACGTGTTTAGACATGTTTGCCGGGCGGACTTTTTCATCATAGACAGCCTGGAACTCAGATGACTCTAAGGCCTCGAGCACCTTATGCGGAAAGATCTGCGTGGTGATCGTCGCCCCCCTATCGGCTTTGGCCAACGCCCGATCCCGGCGACGTTCATCCGCGCGTTCAGCCAGATGGTTCAGGCGCCCGATGATCAAATCTATCTTATCCAGCTCCCGATCGATGACGCTGCGCTGGACTTTGCGACCGACGCGGATCTCTTCATCCTCCAAGTATTCCTCAACGACCTGCTCTTGGCCGACCAGCGCCGTCAGCAGGTGTTGTTTGCGATCGGCTATCCTTTCTTGAAAAGACGCCTCGGCCAGGTCTCTAAGCGCCGATGCCAGGCGCCTCGCCGCCTTGCCGGTGTTACGGCCGCGAAACGGCACGAGCGAGTCACCGGTGAGACGCTCGAGCGATACCAGCTCCTTGTTGAGCGCGGCCCGATGGCGCCCTTTGATAACGCCCCATTCAGACTTCTCCTCGCGCATTTGACGCAACAGCTCCCGGGCGCTTCTTTTTGCGCCCATGACGGTTTTCTGCGCGTAGGCAACACCCAGCTCGCAGTGGTCGACCAGATTGACGACCGCGTCGACAACTTCCTTCTTCGCCTCCTCCTCATGATCCCGGCAGTTACGATCGATCAGGAGGAGACCCTCGGTGATCCGGCTATCATTGAGATCGATCTCTTTTGTCAGCTTGTCGATCCGCCCCTTGCCCAGCGCCTGAGACAGTTCTCCCCCCGTCGGGATCTGAGCGACGAAGTCGAGAGCCGGGCGGCACAAGTCATCAATAGCGACCATATTCGTCGGCCCCAGGCGTTCGAAGAGGCCGGCTTGGCGCTCATCGCTTTCGACAGCCTCATCCATCCAGGCATCACTGGCGGTCAGGTCCATATAGATCATGTCGCGTAAGAAGCGGTAGACCAGCTGCGACTGGATAGTGTGGCGCGGAAAAAGTATCCGGCTGAGGCCAAGACTGCTGTAAGCGGTCCGTTTTCCTTGCCGTTGATGAGAGGGTTCGACGACAGCGTCGATATTGGTCAAGCCGACCCCCTCTTCCTCCTGGCCGACGGGCGTGACGATCATCTGATACATGGCGTCTGCCGTCAGGTCGTACGCATCCTCCGGGCGGTCTAGATTGCCGATATTGCCGAGCTGGCGGTCGATAATGTAGACGTATTTAGACAGGTTCCCCGCCGGTATCATCACGCGCTGGCTGGAATCTCTGGTCTTGGTGTCCAGGATATATTTGTTCAGGTCGCTGCCCGGCGAAAGAAAGTAGTCTAGCTCCTTGAGAAAAGCGTAAGCGTTGGCCCGATGCGCCGAAACTAGTTCGAGTGAGCGCTTTCGCGCCTCTTCCTCATAGACCCCGGGCATAAAAATAAACGAGCGTATCTCCGGCACCCGCCCCTGGGATAAAACGGCCCGCCACACTTTGTACAAGATATCGAGGAAGATGCCGCTCCCCGTCCCCCCGCAGGCGGACGAGATGATATAAACACGGAAATTACCGCCTACATCGGCCAGATTCTGGTCGCGCACCAGGTCTTCGTAGAGCGTGCACGTATCGACGACTTTCTGGTGGATGATCGATTCCACCTGGTAGTGCATCTGATGCAGAAAGAGCCGTCCCAGCTGGCGAACACGCTTGGCTCCCCACTCTTGATATTGGGGCGACACATGGTAGCGATTGTCCCACCAGTCGCGCAAGTTCCGGTCCTTGGCGTAGTTCTCCTGAAGAAAGCTGTACCCGTTGAAGTCCTGGGCCAGATTGACGTACTCCTCTTCCGACTCCGAAAAGGTGCGGACGATATCGGGGTTCTGCTGCTTCAGTAGCCCGATGGTGTCAAAGAGGAGGAACTTGATCATGTCCGCGTGCTCCTGAACCTGACCGTATTCGACTTGGAGGTGCTGCTTTAAGCGCGCGGCCGTCTCGGCCCCGGTGCCGCCAAGGCCCAAAATCAAGGTCGGCTGCGGCGCGCGCCTCTCGAACCTTTCGGACTGGACAGCTTCGCGGCTGCGAACTTCACCGGTCAGCCCCTCAAAAAACTCCTCATTCAGTATCGAACACATATGTATCCCCTATATCCTCAGAGGCGCCGTGGCGCTAGCTCCACTGCAATCTATATTCCCCGATCTGGACTATGGAGCCGGAATGAAGTTCCATCTCTTCAGTCACGATCACCGGTGTCGACGCCGTTGAGCGCGCCACCCTGACCGTCCCTTCCCGCGGGCGGATGAAAACTTTGGCTTCCCCGTCGTCCCAGGCTGTAAAAAGTTCCGCGTGAACAGACTCGATGCCCGCGCCGCAGAGAGTCACGCGGCCATTCGCGCCCAAGCTCGCCCGTCGTCCCAGACCTTCCAGATTTACCGGTCGGGGTAGTTTCTCCCCCTTAGGAGCTGCGGAAAACGCAAGTCTGCCAAAAAGAGGCGGTGCGAATAATCCCCGGTACGCCAGCTGGCCCGCCGGGTTGACAGCATAGCGTCCGAAGAGCAGAAGAGTGGTGAGCGCGGCCAGCCCGATCAAGACGAACACGTATAGAGCCAGACCAGTCGTTCGGGAGAAGAGTATCTCCCTCTCCTCGCCGCTCGTCTTGATGACAGGGTCGATCCCCAAGCGTTCGATCTTCGGCGCCAACGGCAGTTCAGCCACGAGCGCCACCTTCAATTGCCCGCGCCACGACTCTTCTTTCTTCAAGTCGACCGCGTCGGCGCCGCGGGGCGCGACGACCTTTATCGGGATCGTCCGGCGCTCACCGGGTTCGATGACGAACTTCTTGTCCTCGACGATCAACTCGGGCGCGATCTGCATTGAACCGTCGTCGCTTGGCCCCGCGGCCGCTCCCTCGGATACAGGCTGAAACCCTCGCCACGAGAGTCCGGACAGATCGATTTGCACCGGGAGAGTCTTATATTTCGACTCTATGATCAACTGGTGCTCCTCGGTCGCCCCAGGCCGAAGCGCTCCCCAATCAGTCTCATCGACCGATACTGTCACGCTGCCCTTATCCAGTTCCTGCCCCACCTCATGCTTTAGACGTTCCCGCCGTATCTTCTCCTTGAGCTGCCGGAAATGAGTCCCGAGTTCGCTCGATTCTATCGATATCGGCCTGGCCTGCGGCCAGATATTTTTTAGGCGATCGACATCCGTGTTTTGATTGAGGCCGATGGCCAAAACGTAGGCCTCCTTTGACGTGCTCTCGTTCGCCGCCCTGTCTTTTAGGTTCGCCCAGGCCTCCCCGGGACGGATGGCGAATTCGCT
>DAOUYN010000206.1 GCA_030666075.1 Actinomycetes bacterium
AGGTCCTCTAACCTGACACGGCGGCAGCGCCACCGACAATTTCTGAAATTTCCTGTGTAATCGACGCCTGTCGCGCCTTGTTATAAATAAGCTACAACTCGTCAATAATATCGCCGGCGTTATCGGTGGCGGCCTTCATCGCTGTCCGCCTGGCCCCGTGCTCGCTCGCCGACGACTCGAGCAAAGCCCGGTAGATCAAAGCTTCTATATAGGTTGGCAAGAGTGCATTTAGCACCTCTTCATCACCAGGCTCAAACTCATAGCCAGCTGTAGCCCCCCGGGCTGCTTCGTCCTCGACCGCCTCACGCTTGATGGGCAAAAGGACGTGCTCGACCGGCGTCTGCTCCATGGCCGACTTGAAGTGGTTGAATACCACTATCACTTTATCGATCTCTTTCTTCTCGTAGAGCTCAGTCAAGGTAGCACCGATCGACTTCGCATCAGAGAATTTCGGATCATCGCTGATCCCCCGACGCTCATCCGCGATATTGGCCCCAATGTATCGGAAGAAATTGATAGCCTTGCGACCGACCGCGAAGATATCGACCTGAGCTCCGGCCGCCTTCTCGGCGTCCATCAGATTGCCTGCTCGCCGCAGTATGTTGGCATTCGCTGCGCCGCAGAGACCACGATCTGATGTGACCGCCACGATAACGGTGCGCTGTGACGATTCTCGCGCATCCAGCAACGGATGCTGGGAGACCGCGACATGCTGTGCCACATTGGCCAATACGTCCATAATCTGTAACGCATACGGCCTCGCTTGCTCTATTCGCTCTTGCGCTTTACGAATCTTGGCCGCCGCTACCATTTCCATGGTTTTGGTTATTTGTCTCGTATTGTCGACGCTCTTGATGCGCCGACGTAACTCTCTAGTCTTTGACAAAAACTACCCCTAGTTAAACGACTTCCTGAACTCTTCGATGGCCGCTAGCAGCTTCTCCTCGGTCTCTGGCATCAGTGCTTTTTCAGTCTCCAACGCCTTTATTACTTCGGGGGCCGAGCCCCGGACGTACTGAATGAACGCCGCTTCAAATTCTTTTACTTTCTCGACCGGGACATCATCGATATGACCGTTGACAGCGGCGTAGATCGTCACTACCTGGTCCTCAACGACTACCGGTTCATACTGGCCTTGCTTCAGGACCTCGACTACCCGCTCGCCTCTGGCCAGCTGAGACTGAGTGGCTTTGTCCAGTTCGCTGCCGAACTGGGCAAAAGCCTCAAGTTCACGGAATTGCGCCAGATCGAGGCGCAGGCGGCCGGCAACCTTTTTCATCGCCTTTGTCTGCGCGTTACCGCCGACTCGTGATACCGAGATACCGACGTTGATTGCCGGACGCACGCCGGCATAAAACAGATCGCTTTCGAGATAAATTTGTCCGTCGGTGATGGAAATAACGTTCGTCGGAACATAGGCCGCCACATCTCCCGCTTGTGTCTCCACAACCGGCTGGGCCGTCAACGAACCGGCGCCGAGCTCATCGCTGAGCTTCGCAGCCCGCTCCAATAGCCTGGAGTGCAGATAGAAGACGTCACCCGGGTAAGCTTCGCGGCCCGGTGGACGCCGCAGCAACAACGACATTTGGCGATATGCTTGCGCATGCTTGGAGAGATCATCATAGACACACAAAGAGTGTCCGCCGTTATAGGTGAAATGCTCCGCCATAGCGCACCCGGCATAAGGCGCCAGGAACTGAAGCGGTGCCGGCGAACTGGCCGGAGCGCTGACGATTATCGTATAATCCATCGCGCCGTGCTCCCGCAACACTTTTTCCACTTGAGCTACGGTCGAAGCCTTTTGACCGATAGCCACGTAGACACAGATGACGTCGCCGCCCTTTTGATTGATTATGGTATCCAAAGCAATGGCGGTCTTGCCTGTCTGACGATCGCCGATTATCAGCTCCCGCTGACCGCGACCGACGGGGATCATTGAATCGATAGCTTTGATGCCCGTCTGCATCGGCTCGTGGACCGGTTTGCGCTCGACGATCCCGGGAGCCTGCCACTCGACCGGACGGAACTGCTTGGAGTTTATCGGACCTTTGCCGTCAATAGGTTGACCGAGCGAGTTGACCACGCGCCCGATCATCTCTTCTCCGACCGGCACCTGCACAATGGTTCCAGTGCACTTGACCGGGTCCCCTTCCTTGACCTTGGTCGTGTCGCCCATGAGGACGGCCCCGATCTCGTCCTCTTCCAGATTGAGCGCAATCCCGAAGAGACCGTTTGGAAAAGCCAATAGCTCGCCGGCCATCGCGCCGGGTAGACCCTGGACGCGGGCAATTCCATCTCCCAGCTCTATAACCGTACCTTCCTCAACGACCTCAATCTCAGCCTCAAACTGCTCAATTTGGGCCTTGAGGATGGCATCGATAGCAGCGGTGTCGATCGAATTCTGCATCTTACTTACCTCTCATATCTATAAGCATTTGCTGACGCATCCGCGCCAACTGGTTGCGCACACTGCCGTCAAGCAACTTACCACCGATCCTGACAACGACACCGCCGACAAGATCGACATCGACGCGAGATCTGATGGTCACTTCGCGCCCGGCCATCTCCGATAGCTTTTTGGCCAAGCGGCGCGAGAATTTCGTATCGATAGGGGCAGCGGTGGTCACTTCCGCGATCACCTTGTTCTCTTCTTCTTCCAAGCGACCGGCAAAACAATCCGCGATCTCCGGAATAAGCTCAA
>DAOUYN010000093.1 GCA_030666075.1 Actinomycetes bacterium
TTTAGAGGCGGCAGCGGAAAAATGGCTGGGCAACGGTCGATCCCGAGGGCTCGACCTGACCCTCACCCTCGACCTGACCCTTCAAGAAGAAGCGGCTCGCCTTCTCGGCGGTAAGCGTGGCGCGATCGTCGCCCTCGATCCCCGCACGGGCGCTGTCGTCGCCCTGGTCTCGGCGCCGACTTTCGATCCAAACTCTCTGGACGTGGCCCAAGATAGCGCGGGGGGAAACGGCTCTTTGATCAACCGCGCCCTGGCGGGACGCTATCCGCCCGGCTCCACCTTTAAGATCATCACAGCGGCCGCGGCACTCGATGCCGGTATCGCCGAATCTGGTTCTTTATATGATGGCCCGGCCTCGTTGCCGGTCTACGGCAGCACCGTCACCAACTACGGCTCAAAAGCGGCGGGCCGCCTATCGGTCAAAAAGGCCTTCGCCAAGTCGACTAACACCATCTTCGCGCAACTCGGGTTGGAGCTTGGTGCCGCTAAGCTCAGCCAATCCGCCCAAGCTTTTGGATTTGGCTCGGAGATTCCCTTCGATCTGCCCGTATCCGTCAGCCGTCTAGCGCCGCCGGACAAGATGGATCCGGTCATGACGGCCTGGAGCGCGGTCGGACAGGGCGAGACCCTGGCGACCCCCCTGCAGATGGCTTTGACAGCGGCCGCTATCAGCCATGAAGGTATTATCATGGAGCCCTACATAGTCGAATCCGTGCGCGACTATCAGGGGGCCGTCCAATACAAGAAGCGCCCGCAGTCCTGGCGCCGGGCGGTCACGCCGGAAACGGCTCTGTTAGTCCGGGAAATGATGGTCGAGACGGTGGCGTCGGGAACGGGAAGAGCAGCGGCTCTGACCGGCTTCGAGGTCGGTGGAAAGACCGGAACGGCAGAAGTCGGCGCCGGCCGGACGCCGCACGCGTGGTTTCTGGGATTCGCGCCGGCCGATAAGCCGCGGGTAGCCGTAGCCGTAGTAGTGGAGAACGGGGGCACCGGCGGGAGCGCCGCCGCGCCTCTGGCCGGGAAACTTATGAATAAAGCACTGACACGCTCACGGTGACCAGGTATTATAACAATAGGATAGAATATGGGGCAGCTTGATGATAGATAAGACATTCGACGGTAGGTACCGCCTGGAAGAGAAGGTGGGCGTAGGAGGCATGGCCGAGGTCTATCGCGCCTTCGATACGACCCTCGACCGGACGGTGGCAGTAAAAGTCCTCCACCCGCATTACGCCGCAGAGGAAGACTTTGTGGCGCGCTTTCGCCGCGAGGCGCAGGCTGCGGCCAATCTCAACCAGCCCAATATCGTCAATGTCTATGACTGGGGAGCAGAAAACGGCACCTATTTCATAGTCATGGAATATCTGGTCGGGCTCAACCTCAAAGAGGTCATTACCGCTGAAGGGCCCCTGCCGCCGTCCAGAGTCGTCGATATCGGCCGGCAGGTGGCAGCGGCGCTGCAGGCGGCCCATCGACACGAGATCGTCCATCGCGACATCAAGCCGCAAAACATCATCTTCACTGACGAAGGCGAGGTCAAAGTCACCGATTTCGGCATTGCCCGCTCCACGGCCGGCAATGTCACCCAAACGGCTTCGATCATCGGGACGGCCCACTACCTCTCGCCGGAACAAGCAAAAAGCGACCGGGTCGGGCCCGCCAGCGACATATATTCCCTCGGTGTCGTCTTGTATGAGATGTTGACCGGCAAAGTTCCCTTCGAAGGGGACGGACCGGTGGCGGTGGCGCTTAAACATATCCAAGAAACTCCGAAGGCGCCGAGCGAGCTCGTCGACGATGTCCCCGAGGAGCTAGAGGCGGTCATCAAAAAGGCGATGGCGAAAGACCCGGCTCAACGATATCGCTCAGCGGCCGAGATCCGGGATGATCTGACCCGTTTGGCCGCCGGCATGCCGGTGCGGACCGCTATTGTCGACGAAAACGACCAAACGATGGTCATACCAAAGCCGGTCGTTCCCGACCAAGACCGGGAGAAGCCGCCCGGAAGAGGCCTGAAGATCGCCGGACTTGTTTTTCTGCTGATCGCTCTCTTCGTCGGCTCCGCGTTTGCCACCAACGCGGCTTTGACCAGGATCGCCACGACGGAACTTCCCGACTTGACCGGATTGACCGCCAAGGAGGCCAGGGGTCTCCTTGGAGATAAGCTAAAGCTCCAAACAGATGAGGCTTTCGACCCCAAGATAGCCAAGGGTCTCATCATCCTGCAATCCCCAAACGCCGGAACCAAGCTGGGGCAAGGGCGCAGCGTGACCGTCACTCTCAGCAAGGGAAAAGAACGGGTAGCTGTGCCAAACCTAAGAAACAAGATCCTGAATCAGGCGTCGATAGCCATCTCGAAAGCCGGCCTCGAGTTCGGGTCGCTGCGGCGCGATTTCAGTGAGACGATCGCCGAAGACTACGTGATCATCCAAGATCCGCCCGCCGGCGGCAGAGTGGACAAGGGCACCTTCGTCAACATAGTCGTCAGCAAAGGGCGACGGCCACAAAAAACCCCGAATGTATCGGGCAAGAATGTTGAGGAAGCGAAGATTATCATCACGAATGATGGTCTGACAGCCGTGGTGCAGGAGTCCTTTGACGATGACGTCCCGGCGGGAGAAGTGATCACTCAATCCCCCGCGACCGGTGTACCTATCAACAAGGGCGAATCTGTCACGATCTCCGTGAGCAAAGGCCCCGAGCTCTTCAGTATCCCGAACGTCAAAGGCGACTCCGAGGGAGACGCCAATGATAAATTGGTGGGCGACGGCTTCACGGTGGAGGTCAAGACAAGCGTGTCCGAGCCGGAATCATATGACTTGGTCGTGACACAAAACCCCGAAGCTGCGAGCCAGGCCGAAAAAGGGGCGCTGGTCACTATCTGGATCGGCATGATGCCTGCCGACGGTTCCGGGATGGACAGCGATTGATGAAGCGGTCCGCCTCCGGTTAAGCCGGCGCTCCGACTGTAGCTCTGTGTTTCTCTTTTCCTAAGAACGGCTCGATATAGCGCCTCTGCGCGCCGGCCGCCGCCTGCCCCAGCAGGACGATGGCGACAAACTTCGGCTCACGCGGCCGATTAAGCAAGCGCATATTTGCTTCTTTGAGCAGACGGTTCCCTTTTTTATGATTGCAGGTCGAACAGGCCGTCGCCACATTTTCCCAGGTATTGGTACCGCCTCGCGAGATAGGGACGACATGCTCTCGCGTCAACCGCTCCTTGCGCCCCAGCTCCAGGCGAGTCCGCCCGCAATACTGACAAGTATGCTGATCGCGAGTGAATAGTATCGGATTGGTCACGACCGAGCGCCACCGGCGCGGGATCCTGACATAGTTGACGAGTCGAACAACGAGCGGATACGGCAGTTCACAGGTGGCAGAGCGAATACGTTTCTTCCGATGGCCCTCGATGATCTCGGCCTTCTCCTTCAGAACCAGAACCACGGCTCGACGCACCGAGATGAAGCTGAGAGGCTCGGCGCTCGCGTTCAAGATAAGAGTCTTTTCGCTCATTGCCTCCGGCGACGCTTGTCTACTTGCTCCAATTCTAGGCGATTACTGTAAAAAAGCAAAGACAAGTACTTGCCTGCCGCTAAAACAACCGTTAGCCTGTTGGGACTGGATAAATCAAACGCTTTCTTCCTAGTTTACCCGCCCATTCTCTCGGGAAGATACGACGGAGGCAAGCGTCAAGTTGCGGAGGCGTCTTAGTGGCCCCAGAAGAAAATAAGAAATCGATCTCCGAGCTCATCGGCGAACTGCTCGAACTAGCGAGTGGCTATTTTCGCCAGGAGACTCGAAGCATTGTGGAAAACTCGATCGCGCGCCCGCTGCGAAAGGCCGGGCGTTGGGTAGCGCTAGCGCTGGTAGCCTCGACGCTCTTTGCTCTGGCCGTGATCTTTCTGACCGTCGGAGCGTTTCAACTCCTAGCTGAACTGGTCGGAGCCACCTGGATCGCCTACCTGATCATTGGCGGGGTGCTCCTGGTGCTCGGAATAGGGACGGTGGTCGCAATGGCGACCGGAAAGGAGGCTGACCAAGGATGACGGATGAGATAACTGCCGCCGATGTCCGCGACAAGCTCGATGAGGTCGGTTGTGCCGCTCAGGAAGCCCTGGCTCAAAACCAAGCCCAACTGCTTTCAAGCGCAATGCTGGCGACGATTGCCGCGGTCTGGATAGCCTACAGGCTTGGCCGCAGACGCGGCCGCCGGGCGGCACGCCGCAGCTGACGTTCGGTCAGTTTGCTTCGGGAGACCGCGGCAGCCTCTCGGTGACGACCGTTCCTAGCTCTTTTCGAGTCCCAAACTTGATCTCCTGACCATCCGGATCGATGAACGTTCCGGCAACCGGCCGCTCTATCTCGATCCGACTGGGAACAACACTATCGGGCGGGAACGCATCCAATCCGACCAGCTGCTCGTGCGCATCGCGCGTCTTGCCGACAGCGTAAGCCGCTTCCAGGAGCTCGGCCAATTCATCTACGTCATAGAAGAAAATCGGTTGTGTTCTCTCGGTATTTCGGCAAGAGATGGCACCGATCTCCAGCTCGATATCAGGATTGTGGTGGTGATCTTCCGCCTCTTCCTTTTCTCGAACCTCTTCGACGTACTTCTCATTGAATAGATATAGATCAAAAACAACCGCCATCTGCCGCCGCCCCCTATTCGCTCTGCGCTTCCTGCATATAGACTTTGTTCATCACGTCGTCTTGGCGAAGCTTGTCCATAACGTCCATGCCCTCAGTGATCTGCCCAAAAACCGTATACTGCCCGTCCAATTGCGCGGCCTGGGCCCGGTCGAGAACGAAATAAAATTGACTGCCGGCGCTGTCCGGATCACTGCTACGGGCCATAGCCAATGCCCCTCTGACATGCGGGCGCTCCCCGTCATTGAATTCCGCCGGAATATTAAACCCCGGTCCGCCCATACCCGTACCCTCGGGGTCGCCGCCTTGAATGACAAAGCCG
>DAOUYN010000111.1 GCA_030666075.1 Actinomycetes bacterium
CGCAGGCCGCCAATAGAACAAACAGGGCCGCTATTACGCTAATGACACGCACGTATCTTCCGATAGAAGCAAACCTCATAGCACTCTCCTTTTATTGAATCCTCAGCTTCTTGTGGGTTAGCCTATCAGTGTTCTCGTGGGCTGTCAAACTTCTTTTGTTAGGGTTCCCTAAGTTTGATGCACAACAGGGTGCCGGGAGCGTGGACTTCGCTGTCGAAGAGGAATAACGCATTGCCAACCGCGGGCAACATCGCTAAACTAGGCTTCGAACAAGCGTTCGTTTACCTGAGCAATTGCTGAATTTACTCAAGACCCACTTCGGATACGAAAATTTCCGGCCGATGCAGGCCGAGATCATAGCGCGCGTTCTGGACGGTGGGGATGCGCTGGTCTTGATGCCTACCGGCGGGGGTAAGTCTCTATGCTACCAGCTCCCCGCCCTCCATCTGGACGGACTCTCCTTGGTGATTTCGCCGTTGATAGCGCTCATGAAAGACCAGGTCGACGCCCTCCAAGCCAACGGCATCGCCGCCGCTTTCATCAATAGCTCGCTCGATGGCGGCGAGATCGCCGGGATCTTGAATGATGCCAAAGCCGGAGCGGTCAAGATCCTCTATGTCGCTCCCGAAAGACTGTCTACGCCAAGCTTCTCGAAATTCCTAAGCGATATCGACCTCAAGCTCATCGCGATCGACGAAGCCCATTGCATCTCCGAGTGGGGCCACGATTTCCGCCCCGATTACCGCAACCTCAAGAGACTGCGCGACGCCTTCCCGAAGACGCCGACTTTAGCCCTGACAGCCACAGCCACCGCTAAAGTCCGGGAAGATATCATCCGCCAGCTAGGCCTCGACAAAGCCCGGACATTTATTTCCAGCTTCGACCGGCCCAACCTCAAATATACGGTCAGGCCCAAGCACAACGCCCGGACAGCCTTAGTGGAGCTGTTAAAACGGTACCGCGGCGAATCGGCCATCGTCTATTGTTTCTCGCGCAAAGGCACGGAGGAGCTGGCCGCCCGACTCAACCGGGAAGGACTGGACGCCCTGCCCTATCATGCCGGACTCGACGCCGAGGTCCGCAAAGAGACGCAAGAGAAGTTCATCCGCGACGAAACGCGGGTCGTCGTCGCCACCATCGCCTTCGGGATGGGGATAGACAAGCCCGATGTCCGCCTGATCGTCCACTATAATCTGCCTAAATCCGTGGAAGGTTACTATCAGGAAACGGGACGCGCCGGGCGGGACGGCCTGCCGGGTGAGTGCGTCCTCTTCTATTCTTATGGCGACAAGGTCAAACACGACTTCTTCATCGAGCGCCTTGAAGACCCGGAGGAACAGGCGCGCGCCCGGCAAAAACTCCAGCAAGTCGTCGATTTCTGTGAATCTTTCACTTGCCGCCGGGCAACGCTCCTCGAATACTTCGATGAAAAGCCGGCCCGGGATGACTGCGGCGGGTGCGATGTCTGCCTCGAGCCCCGCGAGGAGATCGACGCGACCGAAGCGACCCAGAAAGTGCTCTCGGCCGTGCTCCGTCTCAAGGAACGTTTTGGCGCCGCCCATGTCATCGATGTCCTGCGCGGCTCCGAAAATAAGAAAGTCCTGGAGCGCGGCCACGATAGTCTGAGCGTCTACGGGATCGGCGCCGAACTCTCAGCCTACGAGTGGCGCCAACTCATCGGCGCCCTGACCGCGAGGGAGCTTTTGGAAAAACGGGGCGATGAATACCCGGTGCTGGGCGTGAGCGTAGCGGGGCGGCACTGGCTTAAAGAGCGGATGACCATCACCCTGCCAAAACCGCGCCCGCCCGTGAAGGCGCGAGCCGCCGCCAAGGCTCCCCGGATCCCGCTGGGCGGCGATGGCGATTATGACTATGCCTTGTTCGAAGTGCTAAGAGCGCTCCGAAAGCGACTGGCGGACGAACGAGGCGTCCCGCCCTTTGTCATCTTTGGCGATGTTTCTCTTAGAGACATGGCCGCCTCATTACCTAAAACGGACGATGACTTCACCAACATCTACGGCGTCGGCGCCGAGAAGTTGAAGCGCTTCGGCCCGATCTTCATCGAAGCCATCGCGGACTACACCGCTAGCGAGTCCGCGGGCTCCTGATTAAAACGACCCACCTCGGGAATCCTTACTCCAGGAGGGATTATATTGAATTCGAAAAACTTTGCACGCATGTTGATCAGGGGACTGCTGCTGCTCGGCGCCGGGATCCTGGTCGGATACCTGACCGCCCCGAAATCGGGACGCGGGACCCGCTCTTGGATACACCAAAGATTCGAACACTGGCGCGCCCAGAGCCACGATATCGGCTCGGTCGTCAAGCGGCGGTTCCATTATGAAGAAGGTAAGTTGGCCGGGGCCGTCTATCGCTTCCGGCAACTGACGGCCGTACCGGACGAGGGCAAATATGTCGACGACGACCTTATCACTCAAAGAGTCCGGACCAGGCTCGGTGAAGACCGCTCAACATCTCAGACAGCCCGGATCAACGTCGATACCGCCGACAATATCGTCACGCTGCGGGGCGTCGTAGATTCCAGCGAAGAACGTCACAACCTCGAGCGGGTAGCCAAAAAGGTCCGCGACGTCGACGGCGTTATCAACAAAGTGAATATCGTCGACAAAAGGGCCGATAGCGGAAGCTAAGAGCGAGGTGGGCGTTTGAAGGACGACCGGTTCATCGCCTCTGTCCAGCGGGAGCTGGGCATCAAGGACGACGCGTATGCACAAGTCGCGACCCAAGCAGTGCTGAAGACGCTCCGTGACCGTCTTACGGAAGGTCAATCGCAGCATGTCGAGAGCCACTTGCCCCGCGAACTCAAGCCGATGTGGGCCAAGAGTCTCAATGAGCGTTTACTCGTGATGGCCAGAGGGCCGCAGAAGATGACAAAAAAGGAATTCCTGTCCCGGGTCCAGACCCGCTCGCACGTGGCCAACAACAAGAAGAGCGAAGAACTCGCCCGCGGCGTATTCAAGGTGCTCAAGGAGCAGTTGCCCGAGGCGGATGCCGACGACGTGGCCGGACAACTTCCGCGCGATCTTAAGAATATGTGGCGGTCGGCTTGATGACCTCCCGAATCCCGACGGGATTTTCGAGCTATGGATTAGGCAAACGAGTGGGGCTCAGCGCCTCAACTGGCAAATGCCCCGTATCGTTGACGGCCTCGGCGACAGTTTCCCGGTCGTCCATCCGTAGAACCGTAACCGAGCCATTGGCCACATCGTAGTCCTGCCCATTGCTCTTGCCCAACAAGGTCGTGAGCAAAGCATTTATAACCCCGTAGTGAGTGAAGACGACAGCAGTCTCGCCCTCGTACAATGCGGCGATCTCGCCCAAGAATTGCTCGGCGCGTTCGTGCAACGCCCTCCGGGTCTCGCCCCCGGGTGGATCGAACGCGGACCAATCGGCCTTTTGACGGCGCATCTCATCGAGTAGAACACTTACCGGCTCTCCCTCGAGTACGCCAAATGACTGCTCGCGCAGACGTTTGTCGGTGAGTATCCGGTCGTGATCCTGCCCCAGAGCCAGCCGCGCTGAGTGACGAGCGCGTTCGAGATCGCTAGCGTAGACAGCGTCCGCGCGCTCCCCGGCCAGAAACGTGCCGACCGCGACAGCCTGCTCTTCCCCCAGACGGGACAGTGTGCCCGGTATCTGCCCTTGGACGATATCGGTCGCATTCTCTTGGGTCTCGCCGTGACGGACGAGAATAAGTCTCATATCGTATCCAGGATGAGCTCAGAGTTCGGGAAAGAAGACGCCGATCTCGCGCTTGGCTGTTTCGGGGGCGTCTGAGCCGTGAACGATATTCTCTGTGATCTCCAGGGCGTGGTCCCCGCGGATAGTGCCGGGCTCAGCCTCGATCGGATTTGTGGCCCCGTTTGTCTTTCTGGCGGCGGCGATCGCGTTCTCACCTTCCAGCACCATCAGAACAACCGGACTGGAGGTTACGTGAGCGACGAGGGCGCCGAAGAAAGGCCTCTCGGAGTGCTCGGCATAATGGGTCTTGGCGATCTCCTCGGTCAGCTGCTCGAGCCGCATCGCCACTACTTTCAGGCCGCGGGCCTCGTACCGGCGAATGACTTCCCCGCTCAATCCACGACGGACGCCATCGGGCTTAACCATAACAAATGTTCTTTCCATTTTTCTCCTTAAAAACTTAGATTTACCCTTAACTGACTATTGCTGCGTAGACTGACAATACGGGCAGATAGTCCAGTTCATCTTGAGCGCGCTCTCACACTCAGGACAGGGCTTTTTAAGACGCTTGAGACAGTGCGGACAGATCAGAAACTCTTTCTCGACCGCCCTCATG
>DAOUYN010000018.1 GCA_030666075.1 Actinomycetes bacterium
CTGATGATAGATGGTTTCAATTTCACGGGGATCAGCGGCTAGATAATTCCAGGGACACGTACCGAATTATTTTCTGCTGACGTTAATTCGGTGCGTGTCCCTGGAATAAAAAGAGGCTAGCTCTTCCATTGGAGGGGACCACGGAAGAGCTAGCTGTCACGTTCTGATATTAGTATCGGCCGCCTCGCTGCAAAGTTTAATCCTTTGTTTCGAGCATATCTTTGATCTTCATCACTCGGGTGATATTGGCCCGCTCTAGCTCGGCAAGGCTCATGTTAATGGTCTTGATATCGGCCTTTAGTCCAGGTATCAGGATATGCTCTAGCGCATTGACCCGACGTCGCGTCCTCTCGATCTCGAGGGCCAGTAATTGAATGGTCTTCTCAAGCTCAGCTAAGCGGATGAGCGGCCCAAGAGCGCTGGAGAAACCCTTAACGGCTTCATCGAGGACCGGCGGAGTAACGGCCAGGCTATAAGCGGCTGGGGCCGGAGCAACGGGTAGGCTGAACCGAGGTACGACGACGCTCATCAAGTTGGCTGTCCCAACTTCGATGCTGATGTCCCGGCCCGAACCGGACAATGCTTCCGTCAACACCAGCGGCCCCGCTTCGCCGCGCGCCAATGCCAGATACCCAAACGACCCGGCAATCTCTGATTCCACTTGTTTTCGCAACTCGCGTGCTTCATCTATTAGATCGATAAACCGGCGGACGAGTGCGTCAAGCTTGTCTTTTAGCAGCTTATGTCCACGGATCGCCGTCTTGAGCTGCCCCCGCAACCGCAGCAGTTCCATCCGGTTGGGATTTACCTTAGGCAACTCGGTTCCCCAGAAACTTATCGATATGTTCGGGCTTGACCCGTTTCAGTTCTTCCCGCGGCAATTCGGCCAGTAGGGACCAACCAAGATCGAGCGTCTCCCCTATCGTGCGGCGCTCATCCTCGCCTTGATTGACGAACCGCTCCTCATAATCGGTGGCGAAGCGCAGGTATATCTGATCAGTCTCGCTTAAAGCCTGCTCGCCAAGGATGACGGCCAACTCCCTGGCCTCTTTCCCGCGAGCGTAGGCTGAGAAGAGCTGGTTAGACAACCCGGAATGGTCCTCCCTCGTCTTTTCCGCCCCGATCCCCTTCTCCTTGAGGCGCGACAACGACGGCATGACATCGATGGGCGGATAGATGTCGCGGCGGTGGAGATCGCGGCTGAGGATGATCTGACCTTCCGTGATGTAGCCGGTCAAATCCGGTATCGGATGGGTCTTATCGTCGTCGGTCATCGTCAAAACCGGCAACTGGGTTATCGACCCCGGACGCCCCTTTATCCGGCCGGCCCGCTCATAGATGCTCGCCAGGTCAGTATATAGGTAGCCGGGATAGCCGCGGCGCCCCGGCACTTCGCGGCGGGCCGAGGAGACTTCCCGCAGGGCCTCACAGTAGTAGGTCATGTCAGTCATGATGACCAACACGTGCATGCCAAGCTCGAAAGCCAG
Organism: Actinomycetes bacterium; assembly: GCA_030666075.1. Classification (GTDB taxonomy): domain Bacteria; phylum Actinomycetota; class Aquicultoria; order CAJVYJ01; family JAUVQD01; genus DAOUYN01. The sequence goes on from DAOUYN010000018.1 coordinate 1,488, forward strand.
GTACTCGGCGGCGGTCAGAGCCACTCTGGGGGTGGCGAGGCGTTCCACGGGCGGATCGTCGGCCAGGTTGATAAAGAGAACGGAACGCTTGATAGCGGCGGTGCGACGGAACTCCTTGATAAAGAAGTCCGCTTCCTCGAACGTGATGCCGAAGGCGCCGAAGACGACAGCAAATTCCCCTTCGCCACTCAAGACCTTCCCTTGGCGGGCTATCTGGGCTGACAGCTTGGCGTGTGGGAGGCCCGCGCCGGAGAATATCGGCAGCTTCTGTCCGCGAACCAGCGGGTTCATCCCATCGATCGCAGAGATGCCGGTCTCAATAAAGTCATCCGGATAGGCCCTCTCTACCGGATTTATCGGCGAGCCGTTGACGTCGAGACGCTTTTTAGGCAGAATGCGCGGGCCGCCATCCTTGGGCTTGCCTAGCCCGTCGAATACCCGGCCGAGCATGTCCCCTGATACTCCGAGCTCTAAGCCGTGGCCGATAAAGCGCACTTTGGTCTGGTTGGTGTCTATTCCCTGGGTGCTCTCGAAGGATTGGACGACAGCCACCTCTTCTGAAATATCCAAGACCTGCCCGCGGCTGACGCGCCCGTCGGGAAACTGGAGATCGACAAGCTCCCCGTATTTGACGTCGGTGATGCGCTCGACATAGACGAGCGGGCCGACCACATCGCGGATCGTGAGGTAATCTCTATTCATACGTGGACGACAACTCCTCTTTGATCTCGGCAAATCGGCTCAGTTCATCGTCCGTCAGGAACTTAGTCTTGGAGATGGCCTCGCGCACCGGCGCGGCCAACACCCGCTCGAGGGGTTCCCCGGCCTCGGCGGCTTTCAGCGCCAACCGGTGCCAGCTCATTATCAAATCCAACATATGGAACTGCCTGGCAATGGATGTGAACGTGTCTTTCTCGTCAAAAGCATTCTGCTGCAGAAAGTCTTCCCGGATCATCTTGGCGGTCTCCAGGATGAGCCGCTCTCCCAGTGAAAGCGAATCGGCCCCGACGAGGCGGACAATCTCTTTGAGTTCGGATTCCACCTGCATGACAGCCATCGCCTCCCGGCGTGCCTTAGGAAACGCCGGATCGACCTCTGCCCCCCACCACTCAGACAATCTATCTGCGTAAAGCGAATATGAGATGAGCCAGTTGATGGCCGGAAAGTGACGCTCATAAGCCAGCTTGTCTTCCAGCCCCCAGAAGACTTTGACGACCCGCAAGGTAGCCTGAACGACCGGCTCGGAAAGATCCCCGCCCGGCGGAGAGACGGAGCCGATAACGGTGATACTGCCGCGCCGCTCAGGAGACCCTTCGGCTCTCACGTTTCCGGCGCGCTCATAGAAGGCGGCCAATCGCGAAGACAGGTAGGCCGGATATCCTTCTTCTCCGGGCATTTCTTCGAGGCGTCCCGATATCTCGCGCAAAGCCTCGGCCCAGCGTGAAGTCGAATCGGCTTGCAGGGCCACATCATAGCCCATGTCGCGATAGTATTCCGCGATCGTTATCCCGGTATAGATGGAAGCCTCGCGCGCGGCCACTGGCATGTTAGATGTGTTGGCGATCAAGACTGTCCGCTCCATCAGCGGCCGTCCGGAGTGCGGATCGATGAGGCGGGGAAACTCCGTCAACACATCGGTCATCTCATTCCCCCGCTCGCCGCAGCCGATGAAGATTATGATCTGGGCATCGGCCCATTTGGCCAAAGCGTGCTGCAAAACTGTCTTGCCGGACCCAAAGGGGCCAGGAACAGTAGCCGTACCCCCTTTTGCCAGCGGAAAAAAGGTGTCAACGACCCGTTGCCCGGTGATGAGCGGCACGGTCGGACTCGTTTTCCCGGCTACGGGGCGGGGCCGGCGCACCGGCCACATCTGCCGCAGCGTCACCTCTTGGACCCCGTGCTCGGTACCGATCAAGGCGATCTGTTCATCCACGGTCCGCTCGCCGCCTCTGATCTCGGCTACCCGGCCGAATATGCCTTGAGGCACCATTATTTTATGTTCGATAAGCGGTGTCTCCTGGACCAGGCCGATAATGTCTCCGGGGCCGACAGTGTCGCCGGTCGAAACGACGGGTGCGACAGACCACCGACGCTCGGCGCTTAGGCCGGGGGCATCGACTCCCCGAGTGATGAAATCTCCGCTTAACTCGGCCAAGACCGGTAATGGACGCTGAACGCCGTCATAGATAGAGCCGAGAAGCCCCGGACCCAATTCCACGCTCAGCGGCGCGCCGGTGGGCTCGACGAGATCGCCCGGACCTAAGTCCCCGGTCTCCTCGTAGACCTGGATCGAGACTTGATCGCGCCGCAATTCGATTATCTCGCCCAGCAGACGATCCGGCCCGACCCGGACGACATCGTACATCTTAGCTTCGGGTATTCCGACCGCCACGACCAGCGGACCGGCAACCCGGATGATCCGTCCATGAGCGCGTCTAAGTCCGACCTCGGCCAGATCTACCGGCTCCGGTCTAGCCACGGGCACCTCCCTGCGCCAACCTGGCTCCGACGGCGGCCACTATTAGTTTTTCGATACCGCGCCGCCCCTCTCCGAGTGACTCCCCCGCCCCGGGCACCGGGATCATGGCCGGCGTCAGCTCTTCGGCGCGCCGGGTGATATCGGGAGCGGCGGCTATGTAGAGCGGTTCGGTTATGAAGACGACTGCGTACCCGGCATTCGTGATCTCGGGCAGTGACTCTTTTAGCTCCGCCGGGTCGTCGATACTGAAGATGTCCACGCCCAGGGACATCCAACCCAGAGCCGATGTCGAGTCGCCGATAAACGCGATGTTGCTCATCCCGGCTCCGCTTGTGCCAGGATCGCCCGGCTGTCCACGAGTCCTGAGAGGCGGGCCACGATAATGGTCCTCAATATCCTGACCTCGCGCTCGACGCGGGAGATATAGGCAAATATGGGGGGCGGACCGGAGGCGATAAGTTTGGTTTCATCCAGAAGACGCCCCCAATACTCCAGAGTGCGCTGCCGGTATTCCATCGGCGCCGGTCGATCATGCAGCAGCTCCGTCAGCGGGGTGGCCACTTCGGCGGCGTCCGGCTCCCGCCGGGCCCATCTGAGCCACTCAATCGGCGGGATGTATCCGCCTCCTAGCAGATCTTCTTGCCACTCGGAACTCTTTTGTCCGAGAGCCACCGCTCGTGAGATCACCGAACCATTGACGATATCCACTCTGATGCGGGCGGCCCGCTCGACCCAAAAAGCGCGGAGAGAGGCCGCCAACGCCAACGTCTCATCAAAGTAGCTTCGATCGAGTTCCCGGTCGATCGCTGCCGGTTCCCCGGTCCTCTCATAGGCCCGGACCGCGGCCCGAGCGGCCTCTTCCAAGACCGGTGGTAGATCGGCAAAAGTGCGCGTTCGGGCATAGGCCGAGAATTGCTGAGCCGGAACCCGCCCCAGTTGCGAGAACGGGGCTTTGAGCTCACGCCCGAATCCACTTTTGACTGCGGCCCGCAGGTTTTCGTAATCGTGTCGCGCCCGAAAGTATCCACTCAATTGAGGCGGGGTCTCGCCGGCCTCGCTCACCTCATACGCTTCTTCAAGGCGCCCGGAAAACGCTGTCTCCACATCCTCGAGTGTCTGGGCCCCGGCCAACAGCGGGCCATAGACCGTCTCCGCCAGGACCGAGTGCATCGCCGCGAGTGATTCACATTCGGCCAGACGTCCGATTCGGACCCGATCGACCAGTAGGCCCTCGCGGACCCGGACCCGCCCAAGCGCGAACCCGTAGACCAGCTCGTCGGCTCGCAATCCGAGCGCCATCAATCGTCCCTGAATAACATACTGGAAAGCTCGGCCTCGTCTTCATCGGCCAGCGCTTCGAGGCGCCGCGCGAATGACCAGTCTTCCTCGATATGGTCTCGCAAAGCGATAAAGCCTCTCCCTATCGGCCGGCTGGTATCCGCCAGGTCGACAGATGATCCTTGAGCCAGTAAACGTTGATTGACCTGCGATATTACTCGCTCACGGATACGATCGGGAAGGTCCGTATCAAAGACTATCCTTGACCCATCAGGGGCCTTCTTGGTAATGAGAGTGACCAAAGCTGCCACGTATTCATCCTCGCTCCATTCGTCCACCATGGTCCTGGCAGCCTCGAGAGCCTCGGCGAGATACTCGCGTTTGGCTGCCAGCAACCTGTCGCGGCCCTGAAGTTCCGCCACCGAGACGGAGCGCTCTTGTTCGGCCGCTGCCTTCGCCTCACCGAGGTCACGAGCCTCTTGGAGGCGACCGCCGGACAGCCCCTCGGCTTCGTGCCCTTGGCGCCGAGCCGCCCGCTCGGCATTGGCTACCAGGATCCGTCCGCGCTCGCGGGCCTCTTCGAGGATCGTCTCTTTGATAGCGTCGATAGTCATCGTCAGATCAGCCCGCCGATATCGAGAAGGATAAGGATCGTGACGATCAGCGAAAGGACAGCGTATGTCTCGACCAGTGCCGGGACTATAAGGGCCCGCCCGCCTTCTTCGGAGCGCCGGGCCACCAAAGCGGCGGAACCGACACTCGCCCGCCCCTGATAGACCCCCGAAAAGAGACAGGCCACGGCTACCGGTATGCACGCGAGAAATATCTGAAAACCAATGGTCGCCTCACGCAGATCCTGCGGTTCGCGCAGGAAAAGAAACCAAACGAGGATGGCGGTGATAAAACCGTACATGCCCTGAGTCCCCGGCATGGCCACTATCGGCAGGATGCGGCCGAATTTGCCCGGATCCTCGGCGAGGATACCTGTTCCGGCCGAAGCCGCATAAGTGATCCCGACGATCGAGCCGATGGCGCCCCCGATAAACGCCAGGCCGGCCCCGAAAAGCGCCCAGTGGGCCCCTGCAAAACTGAGAAAATTATCCAAACTCACTCCTCCTTAAGGACCAGGTGCTCCGTCTCGAACCGAAACGGAGTAAAAGCACCGCCGCCGCCTTCATAGAACTGGCTGAAGAACTCGACAAACTGCAGGCGGAGCGGGTGAACGAAAGCGCTTAGAAGATTGATCGCCAGGTTGGCCACGTGCAGCGGGATGGCGATAGCCACCGCCAAAAGAATGCCGACCGGCAAGCCCCAAAGCGAGATCCCGGCGACGAGCCCGGCCAGAATATTGATGACGAAACCAATCAGGAAAGTAGAAAGACCCAGGGCCATCAAGCGGCTATACGATAAGACGTCATTGAGGAAACGGGTCATCCCGTACAGGTTATATAGTCCGGCCCCGGCCCCGGCGAATACTGAACGGAAGTGGCGGCTAAATACCAGAGCGGCGGTGAGAACAACCAGTACGACAAGCCAGCGGTTCGGGAAAGCGATGACTATGGCTCCCCCTATCAATACCGCCGCCGCAACGGCCGCGGCGGACTCGACCCGCTCCCGGCGAGAGCCGGGCCGAAAAGCGATACCGGCTGCCTCGATCAGTCGAGACAAAGAGCCACCACTTAGAAACATATACGCCAGAGCGCTTACCCCCAGCAGCGAAAGACCGAAATCCTGCATCCACGAGAATACCGGTGAGGCGACGCCCAGGACCACGAGCATAGTCCAGCCGACAGCAGTCATCGTCGCCGCCAGCCCGACGACGAAACGCGGCAGGTCGTTGGCGAAGGCCCGTTGGAGCCGATGGCGGCGGAGATTGTCTTTGAACTCCAGGGCCATCCCCAGCAAAACATGGACTGCCCCTATGGCCAGAGTGAGCAGGAGAAATATAAGCGCTTCACTCAAAGGTTCCAGGATTATCAAGCTTTGCATGGGGGCGGGCAGGATCTCCTTGGGTAACCCGAAATAGCTGCCGGTCGATATGCCGATGAGCACTGCCGAAAAACCCCCCATAGCGAAGAGCTCGAACCAGCGCTCCCCGACATTCGTTAAGACCAGGCGTGCTTTTAACCACAGACAAAACACGGCCAAGACGATTCCGTAACCGGCATCGCCAAGCGAGATACCGAAAAAGAGAAGAAAGAAGAGTCCCATCAGCGGTGTCGGATCCAGCTCATGGTAGTTCGGCACCCCGTACAGCTCGGTCAGGACCTCAAAGGGCTTCGCCCAGCGGGGATTTTTCAAGACGGTGGGTGCCACCTCACGCGGCCCCGGGTCGCTGATAGAAATATCAAGTTTCTCCTGGAGCGGCGCGAGTGCTGCCTGCAGCTCCGATATCTTGGCGGTTTCGACCCAGCCGCTAAGGGCGAAGGCAGCCGGAGTCCCGGCGAATTGTGCCTCGACTTCGTGCCGGCTGAGCTGCCCGCCAAGCCAGTCCTCCAGGACCTTCAAATCAGATGAATAGCGCTCAAGGGACAAGACCGCGGCCACAAACTCCTCGCGTTGACGCGAGAGTCGCATCTTCTCCTGCTCGAGTCGCTCGAGCTCCGCTGCCGGCAGACCAGGAGCCGGGGGGCGCCATTCTTCGACCCCGCCCTCCTCCATCCAGCTAACGATATCGCGCCAATGTCGCGCCGGATAGATCACGACCAGGGCGGTCCGTTCTCCGATGCCGACTATCGTGACATCGGCCCGCGAACAAGCCTCTTTAAGCGAGGCCAATACCCCTCGCGTTTCCCTCTCATCGATGAAGGCAAGGACCATCCCGACCTGCTCGGAGCTGATGATCTGTCCAAACGGGACATCGAGATCGCGCCAAAGGCGCACTTCACCGATTTGCGCAGTCCGCTCGGCGATACCCGTATCACAATCACTTATCTCTTTATCCAGCTCGCCCGCGCGCAGGTATATGCTTTCAAAATCAAGTTTTTGACCGATCTGTATAAAACGGGAGCGGTCCATGACCCGGCGGTCCGGAAGCAGACCCGGCAATAACCCGGTCGGGGGCGGGGTGAAGCGGGCCAGAAAGCTGCGGACAAAGACGACTTTCGAAACCTCTTGACGAAGTTGCTCTGAGCGACGCAGAGCCAGCTCACGTCGGTCATCAGGCGCCTCTTTTTCGCCGGAAAGATCGATGATCTCAAGGACGCCCGACTCCTGCAACTTAGCCGTCACGCCAGCCTGTAGGCTCCGATGCCCGACGAGCACCACCTTCTTCATGGGAGCAACAGCCATGTCAGTCCGTGCCTGTCTTAGATAGTGATTCCACGAGCGTCCGCGCGGCTTCTCGGACCCTAGGTTCCGCTTTCGAACGGAGCGCGGCCTCCTGGTGGGCGGCCGACTCTTCGATCTGACTCAGACGCGCCAATAACGCCGGTTTGGCCTCGTCGAGCATGGACGAGATCGTCTCTACCGCGCGAAGCTCAGTGCGCTCCTCCAGGGCCGCACCGTCTTTTGCGGCGTCGCGGGTGATTTGCTCAGCGCGCGCTTGCGCTTCAGTGACAATGTCCGCCGCCTGAGATTCGGTTTTTTCTATTTCCTTTAATTTTTCTTTAAGCATTGTTCGTCCGGTGGGCTTTATTTACCCGTAAGAGTGGTCTAGAATGAGTCAACCTCGAACTATGAAGAAATGGTTAATTAGAAGTCTCTTAGTTTTAGCAGTAACCGCCCTCGTTTTTCCGCTCGGCGCAGTATTCAGTCATGCCGCCATCTATCGGAACAAGATCTATCCCGGAGTGAAAGTAGCCGATATCGATGTCGGCGGCTTAACTCAGGGAGCAGCCGAAACACGCCTACGCAAGCGGATCACCCACCCCGACGTCTTTAAGTTGAGTTACGCCGAGGATAACTGGGAGATCGACTTCGCGAACCTGGAACCAGAGCTTCGAGCCGCGAAGAGCGTTGATACGGCTTTCCTGGTCGGTCGCGACCAGGGGTTCTTTCAAAACCTTGGAACTAGGTATAGCACCTGGTCCGAGGGGACGACCCTGCCGATATCCTGGTCGATGAAGACCGCAAAGTCGCGCCCGGTTGTCGAGCAAGCCGCACTGGCCATCGACCGACCGGCAGTCGATGCCGTCCTCCTTGTCAACGGTGAGAATGTACGCATCGAGAAAGGTCAGACGGGCCGGGAGACAAAGGTCGAAAAGACCATTAAAAAAATCCGGTCATCCCTGCTCATGAATGAAGACCACACGGAAATAGCGGTCAAAGAGTGGGACCCGGCGAAGACGACTGAGA
>DAOUYN010000158.1 GCA_030666075.1 Actinomycetes bacterium
GCCTTTTCACGAACGGCTATTGCTGAGGCCATCGGCCTAAAGACCATCAGATAAAGGACCGGAAAGAGAAGTACGGTCAGGAGCGCGCTATCTACCAGCCCGACCGTCAGAGGTGTCAGGGTCGACAAGGCCTGCCCCAGAATAACCATGACCCCGAGTTCGGCGACAAAGATCATGATCACCATCCACGCCAGCAGGCGGATCGCTACAGAATTAGACTTCACGGGTTATATCTTCCCGAGCCTCCCCGGGCGTGAACACGGACGGGACGACGCTACTCCATGAGTGAGTGGAAATGCGTGAAAGCTCCGCCGAAGTCGACTGGGCCGACTCGGGCCTCCTTGTGGAGCTCATAACTCGTACTCAGCGCCTCTTCCAGGTCGTTCGAGCGGATACCGTGCCGGCAGGAGAGATATGCCTCCAAGAAAGCCGCCAGTTTATCGCAAAGGTCGATGGCCCGCCCGTCGATAGGCCGAAACCGGGCGTCATTATAGTCGGCGGCCATCTCCTCGTCGGAGGCGCCGTACTCGACTTTGTCCTCGATCATGACGCGATTCTCAAATTCATGTTCAACGAAATACCTGATGTCAGCGTGCCAGGACGGGGGTAAGAGCGGCAGGATTCGCTCTTTCACTTGGCGATTCTCGTACTCCTTGATGATGTCGTCGAGACCGCTGACGGACCGTTTGACCGGCGAGATGATATCGCGCGTCAGTACTTCAGGCAGGTCATGGAATAGTCCGGCGTAGAAATTATTTACGGCCCGGGCAGGTACGGCGTCCAGGCGCAGCGAAGCCAAGTAAGCCATTGTCGCTACTACCGCCATATGCCCGAGGACTGTCGTCTTCGGGATCCGGGGCGTGTGGGCCCACCGCTGCTGAAAACGGAGTTGCCCGCAAAGGTCGATGAAGCCGAAAGTCTTCTTGCCGAGCAGGATCTTGCGTACCCCGATCAAGTCGTAATGGTCCTCGACCTGATTATCGAGACCGGCCTTGGTCTTCTCGATGCCGTAAATAAAGGAATTAGCACTGTATATGATCCGAAACTCCCAGCTGGTAGAGAGATAATGCGCCGCCCGCAGCACCGCTTTCTCCGGGCGCGCGTAATCTTCGTCAAAAAGGTAACGCTCGAAATTGGCGGCAAAACCAGGTGGCGCCCCGCTGAGATCCTCGCGGAGCTGATCCAATATCCAGCGATTCAGCTCGTCGCTCTTGTCGGCGACCATCTCGCGAAAGACAGCCGGCTTGATGTCTGTCATAACGGCCCGCTGCAGAAGTTCGAAGATCCCCCCTTCGACCAGCTTGGGCCAGTCGATACTGCCGCCATCGTCTTCTTCGAACCGGGCAACGACATAGGCGATGATCATTTTATGAGCCTGTTTGTCCAGCTCAGTCAGCTCGACCGGTCGCACGTGGTCATTCCAGCGCTGAATACTGGCGGGGGCGTAAAGCCTTTCGAGCAGCGAAAAACTCTTCATGCGGTCAGTATAGGCTAACTAAAGCGTTCTTGCGTCCTCGTCAGGGACATAACCGGCGCTCTCCATATCGTCTTGCATCAGCTGGAACGCAGGAGAGGCACTGCGAAATAGTCGCTCCAGTCGGCCCCGCTTCTCCCAGGATATTACATAGTCACAACATTCTTCGCCCTTGCTGACATGCCTGACCTTGGTTGATCGCACGTTCTTCGCGAATATTGACGAGAAGCCGACCAGGCCACCCTCATTGTAATCACAATCGAGCGTACTTGGCGTCATGTTCTGATCGACACATCGGATCTGGATCCGCATCCCGCTTTCTTTCTTATAGTCCATGAGTGCGACATTCCTGACCTTGCTATAGCGGGCGGGAAGTTCAAACACCCCGGTGATCAGCCACGGCGGGTGAAGCGCAGCAAGCCTGAGCAGAATGCCGACCAGCCCGGATACCTTTGAGTTGAATACCGACAGCCCGACCCGGAAAAGAGGGCGCTCACCGCCTATAAGCTGCGCCACATTCTTGAAAACATGCAACGAGAGGTCGTTTGAGACCCAATTCTTGCGGTTGCCCAGATACTGCTGGTCGACGGGTACTGCCTCACCGTCATTGCCCTCGACCAGGTAATCGGGGTTTCCGATAATACCGTTGAGGACCGCATCCGCCGGAAAACCCTCGGTAGCCATAATCTTCAAGATCTCCACGTGGCGGATGCAGCAGATCTCCTTTTTCATTAGTTTTCCGATCCCGGCCATCTCCTCGCCCCCGAGTTCATCATTTGAGAGTCTTAAAGCATTCTTGCGTCCTCGTCAGGGACATAACCGGCGCTCTCCAGATCGTCTTGCATCAGCTGGAATGCTGGAGAGACACTGCGAAAGAACTTTTCCAGTAGGCTGCGCTTCTCCCATGACATCACATACTCACAATATTCGTCGCCCTCGCAAATACAGCTGATCTTCTCAGACCGCACGTTCTTCGCGAATATAGAGACAAAACCGACCAGGCCGCCCTCGCTGAATTGGCAGCTGAACACGCTCGAGTTCATGTCCTGATCGATATAGCGGATGCGAACCCGCATACCGCTGTTCTTGTCGAAATCATGGAAGGTGATCCTCTTGACCCTACTAAGACGAGCGGAGATCTCAGCCGTCTTTTTCAACAACCAAATCGGCCTGACTGACAAAACCCTGATCAAAAAGCCGGTCAGTCCAGCTACCTTCGAGCTAAACACCGATCGTCCCACTAAGAAAAGAGGGCGGTCGCCACCGATGATCCCGGCGATATTCTTGAAGACATGCAATGAAAGATCGTTCGAGACCCAGTTCTTTTTATTTCGCAGATAAGGCAGATCGACCGGGACGGGCCGGCGGTTGGCGTCTTCAATAAGGTAGTCGGGGTTTCCAAGAATACCATCGAGAACCCGCTCAGGAGAAATACCCCGTGCAGCCATTAACTTCAAGATCTCGGTATTGTACGCGCCGCTAACCTCAGGATTCATTGTTTGTCGGGCTTCAGCCATCTCCCCACCGCCGCAGCTCGTTACTGAATACTGTTATCTGAGAGAGCCCATTTTTGCCGAGCTCCGGTGTTACGTTAGTGACTGACTCGCCAGTCGTCAAATAACAAACCCCTCTGTGGTACCGGATGAAACCCCTCCGGGGGCCGATGTCAAAAGCGTGTGGCAGATATACGGTTGACCTTGAAATGACCAGTCAATCGCTATGAAAGGAGTTTCCATGCCCAACACGCAGACGAAAGTCTTCCAGGCCGGACCGGACAACCTGGAAACGATCATCGGGACCGAACACTTGACGAAGGTGTATGACACCGGCGAAGTGAGGGTCGAAGCGCTCAAGGAGATCGATCTGATCGTCGAAAAGGGTGAGATGGTCGCGATCATGGG
>DAOUYN010000141.1 GCA_030666075.1 Actinomycetes bacterium
CAGATGGAAACGTTGTCGACCCGCTCAATGTCATTAAAGGGTCGGGAGCAGACATCCTGCGCCTATGGGTCAGCTCTGCCGACTATAGCTCTGATATCGCTGTCTCCGATGAGATATTGGCGCGTATCAGCGAAGGGTACCGACGTATTCGTAATACGCTGAGGTTCCTACTTGGGAGTATTGGTGATTTTCAGGAAAGCGACGCGATCCCGTATGAATCGCTCGAAGAGATCGACCGCTGGGCACTGCACCGTTTTAACAAGCTTGTCGAACGGGTCCAGTCTGCTTACGACGACTATCGCTTTCATGTCGTCTACCACTCTATATACAATTTCTGCGGCGTCGACATGAGCTCGTTCTATCTGGATGTGCTTAAGGATACCCTCTACACATTTGCGCCTGACTCAAAAGAAAGGCGCTCGGCCCAGACGGCGATCAAGACCATCGCGGACGGACTCATCCGCCTGCTCGCCCCGGTCCTGGTTTTTACGAGTGAGGAGGCCTGGGGACATCTTCACCAGGAAGAGGGCGCGGGCAGTGTTCACCTAGAGCAATTGCCGGAGGTGGACGAGACGCAGCTGGACGATGACCTTGAGAGTGCCTGGAGCACTCTTTTATCGATCAGGGTCGAGGTAGCCCGGGCTCTTGAGAAAGCCCGGGTCGAAAAGTTGATCGGCGGTTCACTGGAAGCCGGGGTGTCCTTGAGTGTTCCTGAAGATCTGCGCGCCGTTATCGAAGCATATAAATCGCGGTTATCGGCAATATTCATCGTGTCTCAGGTCAACCTGGACGAGATCGGCGACGACGGACTCACTTACGAGAGCGAAACAATACCCGGCCTGAAAGTGGGGGTCCACAGAGCACAAGGCGAGAAATGTTCGCGCTGCTGGAACTTCCGGACAGAGGTCGGCGAAGACCAGACGCATCCCGAGCTTTGCGGACGCTGTCGGGAAGTTGTCGCAGAGCTGCGAGCGACTGGCGGCGGGGACGCATAAGGAGAAGATATGGATAGCGAGCGACTTGAAAGATATCGGGCAAGATTATTGAAGGAGAAGGATCGTCTCCAGCTTGAGTTGGGCCATATTCATGCTGAGAACAAAGGGGTCGCCGGAGCTGAAGCTGAAACCAGAGGGGACCAGACTTACGGTGACCACATGGGCGATGCGGCCACGGACCTGTTCGATAAGGAGCGAGATCTCTCGCTAGAGGATAACGTCGTCGACCTTTTAGCTCAGGTCGATGCGGCGCTGGCCCGCATTGAGGCCGGCACTTACGGCACCTGCAGCGCCTGCGGCCAACCGATCGACGAACTCCGCCTCAGAGCCATCCCGTACACGAACCTGTGCTTGGCCGACAAAGAGCGCGCCGAGGGCGCGTCCTAAGGGGCGCCGGCGGTCGTGGTTTTTTGGCTGCTGGCGCTAGGCGTCTTCCTTGTCGACCGCGTCACTAAGTATTGCGTGACCTCGACTCTGGCGGAGGGAGGCACGATACAGATCATTCCCGGCTTCCTGCACGTCACGTTTGTGCTCAACCCCGGGGGTGCTTTTGGGCTCCTCCCTCAAGGCACGATATTCTTCACACTCATCACACTTATCGTTTTTATCGCTGTTATCTGGTATTACGTTACCCAGCGGCCGCATCATCTGGCCGTCACCGCTGCTTTGGGTCTGATCGTCGGCGGGACAGCCGGCAATCTCTACGATCGCCTGGTAGTCGGACGGGTCATCGACTGGATAGACTTTCGCGTCTTCCCGGTTTTTAATGTCGCTGATGCCGCACTTGTAACCGGCCTGAGCTTGATCGCGTTGATGATACTGTGGCCGGGCGGACCGCTTAGCGAGGGTGGCCCTTCCGGCGCCGAAGATGACCTGCCAAAAAGTGGAGATGCATAGTGAGCCTGACGCAACCGCTACTTCAAGCCCAAGCCGGGGTCGAAGATGAAGGCCGTCGACTCGACGCATTCTTGGCGACCTGTCCCGGTGTGCGTTCTCGGAACGTCGCTCAGAAAATGATCACAAACGATCAAGTCACGGTCAACGGCGATGTCTGCAACAAGAAACAACTACTGGCCCTCGGCGATCTGGTCGAGTATCGGGCGCCGGCGCAAGAGGTGCTAACCGTCGAGGCCGAAGAGTTGCCGCTGGATGTCGTCTACGAGGACGATCAGGTTATCGTCGTCGATAAGGCGGCGGGGATGGTGGTCCATCCCGGGGCAGATAATTATACCGGGACATTGGTGAACGCGTTGCTCGCCCGCACCCGCCTGGCCTCGCCGGGCGCGCCGCTCCGACCCGGGATCGTCCATCGGCTCGACAAGGGGACCAGCGGGTTGCTGGTCGCCGCCAAGACTGAGGCAGCCTATTTTTCCCTGGTAGACCAATTGAAAGAGCGCAGGGTGGGCCGCGAGTATTTGGCTCTCGTCGAAGGCGGCTTCGACGATGAGACCGGCCGGATCGAAGCTCCTATCCGCCGGAGCCCTCACGATCGCCGGATGATGGATGTCGGCGGGCACGGCGCCAAGGAAGCGTACACAAATTTTCGGGTACTCGGTTCATCGGGAAAGTTGTCTCTCTTGGCGGTCAAGCTGGAGACGGGAAGGACCCATCAGATCCGTGTCCATATGCGATTTATTCAGCATCCCCTGATCGGAGACGATGTCTATGGTCGGTTGGGTTCCGGGATGGATATCGGGGTCCGCCACCCGTGGCTTCACGCCCGCCGGTTGGCATTTGCTCACCCGGAAACCGGGCGCGAGATGGAATTTACCGCTCCGCTTCCCGCTGACCTGCGCGCGTCACTCTTGTCGCCGGGACTTGAGTCGCTGCGGCTTGCCGCCGACCTATAAACGCCTGGAACGGGAATGATACCGGTGAATGCCGGAAGAATTCCAAGAACCGAGTGATATTTGGCAAGCTGCCGCCGCCGATGCTTACACCTACCTCGGTAGCGGGGAGGCCGGACTTACCTATACGGAGGTCGAGGCCAGTCGGACGGCGTACGGGACCAATGAGTTAGACACAGTTCGCAAGAGCCCTATTATCTGGAAGTTTCTGGGCAACTTCTATCACTTGATGGCGCTTCTGCTCTGGGCCGCCGCCATTCTGGCATTCGTTGCCGATGAACCCGAACTCGCCTGGACTATCATCGCCGTTATCGCGATCAACGCCGTCTTCAGCTTCTCCCAGGAATTCAAGGCCGAGCAGGCCACAGAGGCGCTAGGGAAGATGGTGCCGCAGACGGCGGTTGTCATTCGCGCCGGCGAGGTCGAGCAGGTCCCCGCTAGTCAACTTGTCATCGGTGATGTCGTGATCGTCGAAGAGGGCGACAAGGTCTCCGCCGATTCCAGGCTGGTCGAAGAGCGCGAGCTTCGCGTCGACAACTCGACGTTGACGGGCGAGTCCGAGCCGCTTCGCCGAAGCGCGGATGCCTTTATTGAAGGCGACGTCCCGGTAAGCGACGTACCAAATCTCATCTTTGCGGGCACGTCCGTGGTTTTTGGGAGAGGCAAGGCGGTCGTCTACGCGGTTGGAATGGACACGCAATTTGGAAAGATAGCTGCATTGACCGGGGAGGTCGGGCCAGAGAAGAGCCCCTTGCAGCAGCAGATAGACGGGGCCGTCAGGACGATGGCGCTCATTGCATTGTTCTTAGGATTGGTTCTTTTTCTAGCCGGGTCCATGCTCGGCGGGCTCGATC
>DAOUYN010000081.1 GCA_030666075.1 Actinomycetes bacterium
CAGCGACTGGCAGAGGACTCTGCCGATCCCCTACCCGGCCGAAGACGTCGCGGCTACGGAATTGAGCGTAAAAACGGACGGCGACGGGTTATACTTCAAGGCAGATGATGGCTCGAGGGTTTTGATATGGACCGCAGACGACCAGGTGTTTGGGATCGTCGCCCCGCTCGACAGCCCGCTAAGCCGGGCCGAGCTGCTGGGCTTCGCCCGCGATATCTAGGGCACCGGCAGGTCGTCGCTTGAATTCGGCCGTCGAGTGCTGGGGGCTGACCAAGAACTATCGTGGCCTGCGGGCACTGGACGGTCTGAGCCTGAAGATCGAACCAGGCGAGTTCTTTGGGCTCCTCGGACCCAATGGCGCCGGGAAAAGCACCTTTGTGAAGATAATGGTCGGCTTGGTCCGCCAGACCGGCGGCTGGGCCCAGATCGGTGACGCGCCGGCCGGCGGCGTCCGGGCTAACCGGTCTTTCGGGTACCTCCCGGAGCTTTTTCGTTTCCCGCCTTGGATGACCGGGCGCGAGCTCCTCAATCTCCACGGGCGCTTGATAAGTATGTCGAGTCCGGATATCGCTAAACGTTCTACCGAGGTCTTAGAGTTGGCCGGCATGGCCGACGCTGCCGACCGACGGATATCCGGCTACTCAAAAGGGATGCAGCAGCGGATAGGGCTGGCGCAAGCGGTGCTCGGGCGGCCGCCGATACTCTTTCTGGATGAGCCCACATCGGCACTTGATCCTGTAGGCCGGGCCCACGTCAGAAACCTGCTGGCGGCGCTCGCGTCCGAAGGCACGACCATAGTGCTCAACTCGCATCTGCTCACCGATGTCGAGCGCGTCTGCGACAGGATCGCCGTTATCGATCACGGGCGGGTCATCAAAACCGGGCGTCCAAGTGACTTGTCTGGCGGCGGCCCGCTCTTGCTGCGCCTTGATGGCTGGGACAAGGCCTTGATCGAGCAGTTGAGCGAACGGTTCGGTCGAGTGGAGACCGACATCAACGGCCGAGAGATACGAATATATAACGACGACGACGAGGCCGCCCCAAAAGTCGCCGCCTTTATCTCCACGCACGACCGCCGCCTTTATGAATTATGCCGGGAAAGAGGAACGCTTGAAGATGTTTTTCTGGAGCTTCTAGGACGGGGTGACGGTGAGTAAAGTGCTCATTATCGCCCGCCTGACCTTTCAGGAAGCGGCGCGCAAGCGGATCCTTATCATCGGCGTGGTCCTGACTGCCATCTTTTTGTCGGTTTATTGGACAGGCGTCCACTTCATAACCGAATCGATCCAGCAAGATCGCGGCGAGTCGGCCGCTATCGACCTGGTCGCCAGCCAATTCGAGACCGCCTTCTGCTTCAACAGGGGCTTGTTCAGGGCCAATATGATAATCGCGATGGTCGCGGTCTTCACCGCCGGCGGCACGATCGCGACAGAAATAGAACAAGCGACGCTGCACACGATCGTCACCAGACCGATATCGCGGGCGCGTTTGATCATCGGCAAATGGCTCGGTCACGCTGTGTTGCTCTCTTTGTATTCGACCCTCCTCTACGGATCGATCGTGGCCATCATCTATTTTGAGGGCGGCTGGCTCCCCGACCACTTTTTGGCCGGCGGGGCGCTTTTTATCGGGGTGGCGCTAGTCGTCCTGTCGGCGACCATTTTCGGCAGCACTTTGGTGTCGGGAGCGGCCAACTCGGTTATCGTCCTGCTGCTCTTTATGACAGCCATGATAGGCGGGATCACCGAGCAGATAGGGGCGATACTGGGGCGCGATTCTTTGGTCACGACCGGGGTCATCTCCGGCTTGTTGATGCCGACCGACCTGATGTATCGTTATGCGGTCAATATGATGAAGCCGGACATGAGCGCCCTCGGGGTAGGGTTTTCTTCGGTCGCAGCAGATTTCGGTCCTTTTGGGGCCGCATCCGCCCCTAGCGCGACGGTCATCATTTACGCGGCAGTCTTCTCGCTGGCCTTATTGGCTGGAGCGATAGCCGTATTCAACCGACGAGACCTATAGAGAGTCCCGTCATCACCCAAATCGCTCCATAAGCTCGTCCTCGTCCTCTACGGCCGTCAGCGCCAGGACCTCATCGCCTTCTGCCAGCTCCAACTCAGGAACCGGCTCGACCAATTCACGGCCGCGTACGACCGCCACCAGGCGGGTCTGGGACGGCTTGCCGATCGAATCCAGTGTCCGGTGGCAGGCGGCGCTTTCGGGGGTGATTCTCACCTCGACGAGCGAAACTGCGCCCTCTTTTAACTTGATAAGTGTCACCAGCTCCTCGAATCGAGCTTCCTCCTCGATCAGCGTGCCGATGATCCGGGCGGCACTGACCGGGGCGTCAACCCCCCATTCACTCGTGTAGAGCCAGCTGTTCTTGGGATTGTTGACCTTAGCTATCACCCGGGGGGCGCCAAATACGTACTTGGCGAGCCATGATATGACAAGATTATCCTCGTCCTCCCCGGTTACAGCCACGACTAATTCTGCATTACGCGCCCCCGCGACCTCCAGTTTTTCCGGATCGCAGCCGTCACCGTTTCTTAACCCGATGCCCTGCGGAGCGCCGAGGGTCGCTAGGACCGTTGGGTCCTGGTCGATCACGGTGACTTCGTGTCCGGCGGCCGCCAGATCCTGAGCGACGTAAGCACCGGTGCGTCCGGCGCCGACTATCAGCGCGCGCATATTGATCCACCTCGAATCATGTTTTCAAGGGCCTCGCCCATACGATCATTACGCGACATCCAACATCCTTTTCAGCTTCGGCATCGCCGAGGACAGGACCGCTAATTGCAACCCGTCACCCGCTTCGACCGTAGTCCCGAGGCCGGGGATAAATGCCTTCCCTAGACGGACGATCGAGACTACCTTGATCTCGCCGGGCAGGTTGAACTCGATAACGCGTTTCCCTGACATAGCTGCCGGTACCTCCCCTTCCACCAGATCGATCTCGCCGTTTCCAAAGCTCTGGTGTCTGACTAACTCGCCGTGGAGCACGATATCTTTGACCTTGTTTGCCGCCCAGCTCGTCGAGGAGATCGTCTCCACGCCCATGCGGCGATACAGGCCCTCGCGCACCGGATCATATATCCTGGCGATCACTTTCGGTACCCTAAAGCGGTTCTTGGCGATCCGGGCTCCAAGGACATTGGAGTTGTCTCCATTCGTGACCGACACGAACGCGTCCGCTTTTTCCGTTCCGGCTTCTTCGAGTACATCAATATCAAAGCCGATGCCCAGCACCTTCAGCCCCGAAAAGCGGGGGCCAAGCCGCTCAAAGGCCGCCTTATTCTTGTCGATCACCGCTATATCGTGGCCCTCAAGCGCCAGTATCTTGGCCAGTTGAGAGCCGACACGCCCACATCCCATTATCACGACATACATGGATACTTCATTCCCCTTACCTTAGTTCGCTTCAATGTGCTACGCCGCTTTCTTCTCCCGTTCAGCCCCGGCCCTATCATCCACAAGATCCTGGGCCGCCCTGCGGGCATCGCGCCGTCGCAGCAACAGTTTTCTGCCCTCATCGGCAAAGAAGATGATCGGTGCGAAAGTGAAGGCGATGGCCCATTCGAGCGGGCCAAGCGGGGCCATACCAAAGAATCGCGCGAAGAGCGGGACATACATCAGCAGAGCCGCGACAACCAACTCGAATACAACGCCTACCAGGACCCAGCGGTTGCTGAAAAACCCCACCGTGAAGACCGAAGCCCGATGCGTGCGGCTGGCGAAGAGTGTTCCGACTTGGGCGACGACTATCCCCAGGAACGTCATCGTTGTAGCCTCGAGATATAGCTGATGGCCGGGACTGCCCGCCCCCGATATATCGGGAGCCCCGGGCACCCAGCCCCCTCGATAGAGAACGAAGACAAAGGCGGCCGTGACCAACACGGCCTCGATCGTGCCTAGCCAGACATATGATCTTATGAGGATCTCGCGATTGAGCAGCGGTTCCTTTTTGGCCCGCGGTGGACGAGACATGATGCCGGGCTCAGGGGGTTCCACCCCCAGAGCCAGCGCGGGCACTGTCTCTGTCCCGAGGTCGATGGCGAGGATCTGCAAGACAGTGATGCCGAGCGGAAAATTGATATCTTGCAAGAGGACGAAAAGGACAAACGGCACCACTTCCGGCGTCAAGTGCGCGAAGATGTAGTTGATGAATTTTCGCATGTTGTCGAAGACCACGCGTCCTTCTTCAACCGCATCGACGATTGTCGCGAAATTGTCGTCCGTGATGACCATATCGGCTGCTTCTTTCGCAACATCCGTGCCGGTCTGGCCCATAGCCACTCCGATATCGGCTTTCTTTAAAGCCGGCGCATCATTGACCCCATCACCGGTCATGGCAACGGTCCAGCCGATGGCCCGATAAGCCTGGGCCACCCTCATCTTATTCTCGGGCGAGGCGCGGGCAAAAAGTAGATCGCCTTTCTTGAGCAGATCTCTTAGCTCTTCATCGGAGAGGACCTCGAGCTCGGTACCTGTGACGATCCGTAGTTCCTGGCCGCGCACTAATCCGATGCGCCGCGCGACTGATTCGGCGGTCAGCCCGTAATCCCCGGTGATCATGACAGCCTGCACTCCGGCGCCCCGGCATTCGGATACGGCCGCCTCCACCTCCGGCCTGGGCGGGTCCATCATCGCCATCATCCCCAAGAAAATCAGGCCGGTCTCCACGTTCTCCGTAGTGATGTCCGCCGTGTCCACCGGCAGGCTCCGTTTGGCCAACGCTATGACGCGAAGCGCCTTCGCCGCAAAGCCATCATTGACCGCCGTGATCGCCTCTCTATCGGCCGCAGTCAACTCTCTCACCTCCCCGCCTTCGACCAGGCGATCAGAAAGTCCCAAAACGACCAGCGGCGCCCCTTTTACATACGCCGTCAGTGAATTGCTATTGGAGTAGATGACGCTCATACGTTTGCGCTTCGATTCGAACGGCAGCTCATAAACCCGCGGTCGGTCGGTAATGACATCAGTGCCGCCCTTGATGGCAGCGACGAGCATGGCCGCCTCGGTGGGATCGCCGACGATACGCCAATCATCGCTCTCACCCTCTGGAGAAAGTAGCTTGGCGTTATTGCAATACGCGGCGGATTCCAGAGCGGCCCGTAAGGATGCCGTGGCCTCAGTCGCTTCCGGATCGCTTCCGACTGGCACGAAACGACCGCGTGGATCGTAACCGACTCCTTCGACACCCCAGGCTTCATAACCGGCCCACACTTCGCGAACCGTCATTTCGTTCTGGGTCAGGGTCCCGGTCTTGTCGGTGCATATTACGTCGGTGGAGCCGAGGGTTTCTACGGCTGAAAGTCTTTTAACCAGCGCATTACGGGCAGCAAGTCGCTGAACGCCGACCGCGAGAGCTAAAGTCACGGTCGGCAATAGACCCTCTGGAACGTTGGCTACGATCATCCCGATAGCGAAGGTGAGGC
>DAOUYN010000154.1 GCA_030666075.1 Actinomycetes bacterium
CCCCTAAGGTACTTGGAAGACGAAAACTTGACCCAGGCCCCTATCGGTGATGATCAGGTTATTGTCCTGATCGATATCTAGACCGCTGGGCAGAAAGAGTTGGTCCATATTGGGCAGGATCATCAGCTGCTTGACCCGTTCGCCCTCCTCATTAAGAAAAGCGATCCGCGAGTTGAGCATGTCGGCCACGACGAGACGCCCGCGGCTGTCGAAAACGATATCGCGCGGGACGAAAGACTTCTTGTCTCTGAGGCGCCACTCCCGCTCGGGAAGCCCGTTCTGGTTGTAGATGACGATTCGCCGGTTATTGGAGTCGGACACAAATACGCGACGCTTGTCATCGACGGCGATCCCGTTGGGATGATCGAGTTTGCCAACGGCGAACTCGCGCAAGAACTTGTCGCCGCTGAAGACCATGATCTTCCCGACCTCGCCTTCCCCGACGTAAAGATGACCGAGCAAATCGAAGGCGATCGAAAGCGGCCGAGCCGGGCGCTCGCCATCTAGAGGCATCTTGATGACCTTCCTGGCAGTACCGTTCTTATCGAACACCACTATCTTGGCGCCGCTGAGATCGGCCACATAGAGCATCCCGGTCGGACCGACAGCGATGGCGCTCGGGTATTTGAGTTGCGCGCCTTTCTGGTCGTGCTGCCGGGTACCGTCAAACTCGAAGAGCTCTTTGCCTGCCCCGGAGAAGACCTTTACTCCCGGCAAACCGGCATCGACAACGTAGATCTGGCCGCCCAAGATAGCCGCATCGACCGGGACTTTGAATATTTTATTATCGGTATCGCCAATGACCCGCACTTCCAATTTGTGTTCGAAAGCAACCCGATCGGCTGTCTCGGGCAACATTGTCAGCATCGCGGCCAGGCCGATAAAGATGACGGTGAGAATAACGAAGCTCCGCACTCTCCAGCTGGCGAATATTCTGGATAACATTGCCCATATTATAGCTCAAAACCGGCATTTTCAGGCCCGGCGGCCGGTTGAGATAGGGTTTTCAGCAAGCGGCAGGACGCCTCAGCTAAGTAGTCTGCTCGTCCGCCTGCGCGATCTCGCTGACTGGTGCTACGGGCCGCTCCACCATGCTGATCAAGGTGTGCCCCGGCTCGGGGGAGTAATGAGAATCCAGATTGAACGTACTGAGCTCATGATGCGAGTTGACCAAAAAGAGGGGCATGGCGGCCGAGCCGTATTCCCGCAAGAAGGCCTGGTAATCGAACTCCGGCGTCAAGTGCGTGGTCTTGATGACGGCCCCGGCCGCGAACTTCTCACTGAGATATGGGAAGGTCGCGCGCTCTTTGAATAATAGGCGACCAAGCAGATTTCTGGCTACGGCCCCATGGTCGCCGTCGGAACGGTGCTGGGTCTTTAATTGATAGACCCCGGCGCGTCCGAACAGCTCGGTAAATTGCAAGACGGCGAGTGAATTGATCTCGTCATTGTTCGTGAGCGCGAAGAAATGACCGACCCCGTCCAGTTCCAAGTTGTGCAAAGCCTGCTCGTTCAAAACATTGCCGTAGTGAGTATCCAGCCCGGCCATGCGCGCTTTCTGGATGTTCTCGCGGTTAGTGTCAGCCAGGATGACCCGGAAGCCTTCCTTATGCAGCGCTTCCCCGATCATCCTGGCCCATGAATGGGCACCCAACATGACTACGCCTTGAGGGTCGGACTGGGCCACATCGAGCTTACGGGCGACGGCCGAGGCCGAGAAACCGTAGACCGCCACTGTGCTGATAATAATGAAAAACGTATATGGGACCAGCTTCTCCGCTTGCGGGTGTCCGGCTTCCGTCAACGCCAAGGCAAAGACCGAGGCCATCGCGGCGGCCACGATGCCGCGCGGCGCCAACCACCCAATAAAGAGCCGCTCGCTCTGACTGAAGCCGAGCCTGAACGTAGATATGAAAGCAGCTGCCGGACGGGCCACGAATAGCAGGATCAGAATAAAGGCCACCATCCCCACCCCGAAGAACTCCAGATCACTCAACTTTAACCGCGCTGACAGCAGAATGAAGAGGCCCGAGATGAGCAGGACCCGAAGATTCTCCTTGAACTCCACGATATGCTTTACCGGCACGCTGGTCTGATTGGCCAAGACCATGCCCATGATAGTCACGGTCAACAGACCCGATTCCGCCTGCAAAACATCCGACATAGCGAAAGCGGTGACAACCAGCATCAGGGATACCGGATTCTGCAGATAATCCGGTATCCAAAATCGGCGCAGCAAGAAGACGAGGATCGCGGCCGCCCCGACCCCGATGCCGGCGCCGATCAAGATCGTCTTGGCGATATGCGAGACCACCAGGATCGGCACCCCGACCACCTCGCCTGCCAGGAGGACCTCAAAGACCAGAACAGCGAACATCACGCCGAGCGGATCGATTGCGATACCCTCCCATTTTAAAACGGAGTTTAGCTTGGCGATCGGGCGGACGTGTCGCAAAAGCGGTCCGGTGACCGTCGGCCCGGTAACGACGATGATCGACCCGAAAAGCAGCGCTAAGTCCAAGTCCAGGCCGAGCAGCAGGTAAGCAGCTGCCGAACCGATAACCCACGTAGTCAGCGCCCCGACGGTGATAAGATTGAGTACCGCCCGCCCGACCTTGGGTATCTCAGAGAACTTCAGACTCAAGCCGCCCTCAAAGAGAATAATAGCGACCGAAAGTGAGACGAGCGGGATCAGCAGCTCCCCAAAGAGAGCATCGGGGTCGAGCAGCCCAAAAACCGGGCCGACCAGGAATCCCGCAAAAAGCAGGAGCAAAATAGACGGCACCCGCACACGCCAAGCGATCCACTGAGCGCCGATTCCAATGACGATAACGGCGGCTAGGCCGATGAGGACATCTTCGTGCATCGGGGCTCCTTTTAGCTAACTGGAAAAGCGGTCGACGACCGCGGCGGCGGCATACGGCCCGCCATCTTCCGGGATAAGCGGCTTGATACAGTCGACATCATCACCGAGGGTCACGACCGGCGGCTCGACATAGCCGCCCTCTCTAAGCTGCGGGTAACCGATATTAGACATCAGCCCATTGCATAAGCATATCCGGCCATCGATGCCCTCGGGCGAGCCGCCCTTTTTCTCATAAATATCGATCGGCTCGGCCGAGCACCGCCAGCCTATCCGGCCGCTGCCCGTCTTGTACGCCTGGCGGAGATAGCCTAGATCGCAGATACGCGGACGAGCCGCGTAGATATCCGGCTCCGAGAGAGTCCCCTTCAGACAAGCGAGTTTGAACGGAAATCCTGTTGGGGACGCTGTCGGGCTAGTGAAGACTTCGGCTCCGCCATCTAAGACCGCCTGAATTATTTGTTGTTTTAACCAAGGCAAGAGATTAGATTCCTTTGTCAGCGCGAAGGGGGTCCCAAGCTGGACTCCCGCAGCCCCGAGGGCCCTGGCCTCTTCGATGCGCTCTTTGTGTGCATACCCGCCT
>DAOUYN010000104.1 GCA_030666075.1 Actinomycetes bacterium
GGCGGAACTCGCAATACCTCATCAGTTTCGCTGTCGGTGTCATCATGGCCACGGCATTCATCGACCTTCTGCCCAAGGCGGTCTCTTTAAGCCGGGCCTGGTTCGTCGGCGCGCTCAGCGCCTTTCTTGTTCTCTATCTCATCGAATTCGGTATGAATATCCACTATTGCCGCCATGAGGCCTGTGAGCAAGAAGGCCACCAGCGCCCGGTCGGGCGGGTCAGCGCGCTCGGTATCGGTCTGCATTCCTTGCTAGACGGTTTTACCATCGGCGTCGGGTTCGAGGCCGGCTTTGCCCTCGGGGTGCTCGCGTCTTTTGCCGTTATCTTCCACGAGCTCCCGGAAGGGGCTTTTACATACACACTCCTCCTTCGCGACCGGGTCGATGAGCGCCGGGCCACACTCTTTTCCTGGCTCGTGGCCCTGGCCACTCCCGTCGGGGCCATCGCCACCTATCTGCTTGTCAAAGATGTCTCTGACGATGCGCTCGGGATACTTTTGGCGATCGCCGGGGGTACTTTTATCTATATTGCCGCTGCCGATCTCGTCCCGGAAACGCACCGCCGCTCCCGCCTGGGCAACGCCGCTTTGGTCTTAGCCGGTGTCGGTTTCGTGGTTATCTTGGGTCGGTTGGTGGCCGCGTGAATCTTGGTCGTTCTCTTAATTTGGAGCGAGCGGGAGCAGCACGGTGAATTTACTCCCCAGGCCGACCGTGCTTTCCACGGTTATCCGGCCGTTGTGGTTTTCGACGACGTGCTTGACGATCGAAAGGCCCAGGCCCGTGCCGCCGGTTTCGCGGGAGCGGTTCTTGTCGACCCGATAGAAGCGCTCGAAGATATGCTCCCGGTCACCTTGAGGGATCCCGATGCCGGTGTCCTTGATCGTCAACGAGGCGAAACCGTCCGCCGTTGCAGTGGTCAACAGGATGTCGCCCCCTTTGGGCGTGTACTTGATGGCGTTGTCGACGAGGTTTCGGGCCATCAGTTCGAGCTGCTCAACGCTACCGCTGATATTAGGCAGGTCCGGCGCCAGTTCCGTCCGGAGCGAGATGCCGCCGCCGGCGGCGGATTCGGTCAAGCGGGCGGCCACGTTGCGCACGACTTCGGATAGTGATATCCGGGTCGATCCCGGCCACATCTTCTCCGCTTCCAGTTGCGAGAGGTCCAGCAGGTCGCGCACGAGCTGAGCCAGGCGGTCCGTCTCCCTTTTCAGTTTATTGGCAAAGGCCTTGGCTGCCTGAGAATCGCTTTCCAAGGCCGCGATAATCGAATCCGCCAGCAAGGTGATACCGCTGACGGGCGTCTTCAGCTCATGGGAGACGTTGGCGACAAAATCCCGCCGTACTGCTTCGATCCGCTGTTTACCGGTACTGTCGTGGATAACGACCAGCACTCCCACCGGACCCTGTTCGTCGCCTACGGGCAAGGCGACAGCCCGGACGTGCCTTTCTCTTGGCATGAACGTATCGAAATCAGCTTCCGCTTCCGTCCCGGTGGCGATGACCGATTTGACCAGGTCATCAAGTTCCTGGCTGGGGACGGCATGCACCAGCTTGCGCCCGACCAGCTCGCCCTTTTCAAGGCGGAAGATACGCCGGGCCGCCGGATTCGCCAAGAGCACTTCCGTCGTGGAGTCGGCCAGAAAAACACCGTCCCGCATGGTGTCGAGAATCAGATCCCGGGTCTGTTTGTCGGCCGTCAGCGTGGCGACAATCTGCTGGAACCGGTCGTCGACTTCAGCGAGCGCGCTGGATAGCGATCCCAATGAGCCATCTTCTCCCAGCTCGATCTCGGGAGCTTCGTCGTCGCCGAGACCCCGGATCGCCGCGGCTATCCGCGCCAGTCTTCCATAGAGGGCGTCGGACATGAAGAGCCAGACCATCAGGGCAACAAAGACGGCCGCGCCGAGCACCACCAGGAGCGAACCCCCCCAGGCGGCCCCCACTAATGCACAGACCACGGCGACCAGGATATATGAGGCGAACAATCTAGTTTTCATCGGTTTCCTTCGGTTTTAGGTCGAAACGGTATCCGAGCCCATGGATCGTTCGCAGGAAGCGGTAATCGCTGGCTTTCTCGACTTTCTCCCGCAGACGCTGGATATGCACGTCGATAGTGCGCGAGGACCCGACGAACTCGGTGCCCCAGATAAGGGTGCCAAGCTTCTCGCGTGAGAAAAGGACGCCGGGGTTGGACGCCAGCGTCAGGAGAAGCTGGAATTCTTTTGGTCTCAGTTCGACCGGTTCGTCGCCGACCCGGACTTCGTGCTTGACGCCGTCGAGACGGACATCGCCGAATTCGACTGCTCCGCTATCCGCGTCTTTGGCGCCGGCCCGCCGCAGCTGGGCCCGCACCCGGGCCAACAGTTCTTCGAAGTTAAAGGGCTTGGTGACATAGTCGTCGGCGCCGATACTCAAGCCCCGGACTTTATCCGGGTCGGTGCCGAGCGCGGTGATCATGATGATACGCACCGTTTCATCCGAGCGCCGGACGCGCTCGCACACAGCCAGGCCGTCCATCCCCGGTAACATCACATCGAGCAGGATGAGATCGGGTTTTTCGGCCATGGCTTTTTCCAGGCCGGTCCGGCCGTCGGCGGCCGTGGCCACCTCCAGCCCGGCGGACTTAAGGTTAAAAGCCAAGGTCTCGCGGATATTCGGGTCGTCTTCGACGATGAGTACGCTGTTCATTCGTTTGATTATAGTGCGGGAGGCCCAAAAAGGCACTTGCGGGAGCTGGCAAGCATTAATACACTGGATGCGGTCGTGGTTAAGCGGTAGGCGTATCCGCGCTTTTGTCCCTGATCTCCAAGATTCGATCGACGCGGAAGACCCGTTCCTGCTCGCGCAGACCGCAAAAGGCTTTGAGTCCGAGAAAGCTGGTCCCCTTGTACTCCATCTCCTCAACATGAAGGGGTCTGATCTCGCGGCGCGATTTCTCGTCGCCGGCCTTGAGGTAGGTGATCTCCAGCGTCTCTTCTTTGGCCGCGGCCGCCTCCAGGATGCGGACCTTTTCCTCTAAAGGCATGTTTCGCTCGGAGAGGTGGTACTGGTAGCGGGTGAGGAAGTCGACGACTTTGTGGTCCATCAGGATGTGGGATTTCTTAAGCGGGCGCTTTAGCACCAGGCCGTCGAGGTCAGTGCAGCGGCTGAGCGCCACATACGTCTGGCCGTGGGCGAAAGCGCCCCGGCCGATATCGAAGATGACATGCTCGAAGGTCTTCCCCTGGCTCTTATGGACCGTGATCGCCCAGGCGAGTTTCATCGGTATCTGCTTGAAGGAACCCACCTCTTCAGAGACTATGCCGTTTCTCTCTTTATCAAAGGCGAAATTGAAGAGGGTCCAGGTGTAGGGCGTGACCGAGACCGTCGCGCCGCTTGTCAGTTCGACGTCGATAGTGACTTCATCATCCTCATAGCGATCGACTATCTTGCCGATGTGTCCGTTGACCCAGCGGCCCTGGGAGTCGTTGTTTAGCAACATCACCTGCGCGCCTAACTTGAGTTTCAATGAAGTGTCTGTCGGCAGCCCCTTCCGCTCAAAATCGCCGCGCACGACCCCGTTTAGCTGGAAAGCATCGGTCGAGAGCCGGTTCAACTGTGTCTCATTGACTTCGGCCGCGCGCGCGTTGGTGGTGGTGAGGTAGATATATAGGTCGTCTGCCATAGGCTCGAACCCCGGGTCGCATTTCTTGTTCAGTACGGCCAGGTCTTCCTCGGTGGCGGAATTGTTTCTAATAGCGTTGAGGACATCTATCAGCTCGCGGTCCCGTTGGCGGTATATCTTTTCCAGCTCGATCAGTTCCATCTCGAAGCCGCTTTCGAAGAGCCGGGCATCGAAGAAGAAGGGACTGCGGTAGGACTCCTTGAAAATCGCCTTCTCCGCTCCGGTTACCACCGGCGGCAACTGATAGAGGTCGCCGATGAAGACAGTTTGGACGCCGCCAAAGGGCAGATCGGGACTATTACCGTTCAGACGCATGAACTTATCGACGCAATCGAGCAGGTCGGCCCGGACCATGGATATCTCATCTATTAAGAGTATGTCCAGGTTTTTGTAGAGGTCGGCCCGGTGTTGATCGCGCTTTCCGAGTTTGCGGATCTTGCTCAAGGTGACATCCGGCTTGAAGCCGAAGAAGGAATGGATAGTCTGACCGGTGACATTGAGCGCGGCCACGCCAGTTGGAGCTAAGACGACTATCCGCTTCTTAGTCTGTTGGCGGAAGTAGGTCAGCAGGGTCGATTTTCCGGTGCCGGCCCGGCCTGTCACAAAATCATTGGCGCCGGTCTTTTCGATCAGTTCAAAGGCTTTGGCGTACTGGAGGTTGAGTTCAAGATCCAGAGTGGCTTCCATCCATTTGATTCTCACATAAGCGGGAGAGTTGCCGCAAATAGCCGACTTCCGCGGGCGGTGGCGAAGACGACCCGACTGCCATCCGGGGAGAGGCTGATACG
>DAOUYN010000014.1 GCA_030666075.1 Actinomycetes bacterium
AGATAGTCAACGATGAGATAGCCGGGACGCCGCTGGCCATAACTTACTGTCCGCTCTGCGGCTCCGGCATCGCCTACAAGCGGGTCATCGACGGCCGGGAGGTGGAGTTCGGTACTTCCGGTAAGCTCTACAATTCGAACCTGGTCATGTACGACCGTAAGACGAACTCCTACTGGAGCCAGATCGATGGCCTGGCCATCGTCGGCGAGCTGACGGGGACCCGACTGGAAGCGGTCTCCATCGATACTGTTGTCTGGCGGGACTGGAAGAAAGCTCACCCGGAATCCGAAGTCCTTAGTCAGGAGACCGGTTTCTCGCGCGCGTACGGCCGTGATCCGTATGGCAATTACTATGAGGACAGCTTCGTTCTTTTCCCGCTCGAGAATGAAGACGACCGCGTCCATCCGAAAACGGTTGTTTTCGGGATCGAGATCGACGGTGAGTTCTCTGCTTACACCGAGGAGGATCTCGAGGATGATCCGGTCATCAAAGATACCGTCGGCGGGGTCGATATCGACATCCGCCGCCTGCGCGACGGCACGGTCAAGATCACCGAGGTCGACTCAGGTAAAGAGGTCGTCAAAGAGCGCGACTTCTGGTTTGCCTGGTACGCTTTCCACCCAAAGACGAAACTGTATGGGCACTAAGCCGGGGCGCTCCTTGCTCTAGTTCTTGAATTTGACCAAGAAATCTTTCCGGAGCACAGTCCCATACCCGAAGGCATACAGATTGTCGTTTGCGTCGACCGAGGCCCCGAGAGCGTGGCCGTTAAGAAAAGCCCGTCTCCACTGGTGATCGCCAGAGGAGCTAAGCTTACCAACATATGCTTTAGGATAGACAGCTTTCGGAGCACCCCAGGAGCTCCGGCTGATATTGTCGGTGCCTGTCAGGTAGATGTTCCGCCCGCTGTCGACCGTGACATCCGCTACGCGAATACCGCTCCAGAAGCGGGTCCACCGACGCGTGCCTTCCTTAGAGAACTTCGCGGTAAAAGAACCATACCGGCGATCGCCGGCGACGATAGCGTCACCCGAACTGTCGAGCGCCATCGCTGTCGCCCGCAGCCGGCGTTTCTTGCCGAAGCGCTTCGTCCACCGCAGACTGCCGTTGTGCCCGAACTTCTTAAGCGCCGTGACTCCGGTCATCTCTTCCATAAAAAACTCGTCTTCCCCAAAAAAGCCGTAGCCCCCATTGTAGTTCCCATAATAATCGGGGCTCCCCGGGTACATGCCGAACATGCCGCCGCCATAGAAAAAGTCCTGCTTGAAAGCAGTTCGATCATTCTCCATGTAGTAGCCGGAATCGAGCTCGGTCGTCAACACATACACGCCGCCGGCATTGACCGCGATATCCACCGGAATCGCCATTCTCCTATCCACGCCCCACCGCGCTTTTATCTTGGGGCCCGTAAACTGCTTGGTCCAAAAGAACTTACCGCCAGGAGTGTACTTCCTAAGAAACATGGAAGGCAGGCCCCTGTATCGGGCTTCATCACTAAAGTCCCCATCGGTCATCCCGAGTACGAAAATATTGCCGCCGGGACCGAGCGTTATCTTGGCGATACTTGTGCCGGACCACTCAGGTCCGAACCGCCTGGTCCAGTGGTGGCCTCCTTTTGGGCCATACTTCCTGATAAAGCCGATGGACGAGTATCGGTCTCCTTCGGTCGTGCCAGTCACGTAGATAAACCCCTTCTGATCAACGGCAACGTCCGAAACGTCCGTATAAACCCCGGCCGTCCCGAAGAGCTTCTTCCACGCCAGGTCCTCTCCGAGCAGGTACTTTGAGACGTATATTATTTCATCCTCATGTCCGACCACGATCACGTCGCCGTTTCCATCTGTGGTGGACGCGATGATCCGGCGATCGCCGGGGCTCACATCAAAGAACTTCCGTGAAACTACATCATTGACAGCCGCTGTGGCCGGTAATGCGAGTGCGGCCAGCAAGAGAACCGCAGTTAATGCAATCAACATCGACCGTTTCATAGAATGAACCTCTCTTTGAGTAATGAAATGTGGGACTACCGCTTGCTCATTATCTCCGACACCGAGCAGACAGTCAAAAGCTCAATGAGAAGGCTATAGTTTTCTGCCAACAGCTTTCTGGAGTTGGCCGAGAAGGCGCTCGAGCTCTTCGACGGCCCTCGCCTCTGGTGATTCTTCGGCCACCTGGAGTTCCAGCTCCTCAAATGCCTGGCCGAAGGCCGTCCATTCAGCGGCTTTTTCATCGATGAGTTGCGAGACTTCCTTATCGTCTCCGCCCTCGCCGGCGGCCCGGCTTCTATTGAGATGGTCGAGACGGGCCTCAAGCCACTCGGTTTCGTTCTCGTGCAACCCTTTTAATGACACGGGGGCTTCCATGGCCCGCATCTTATCGATCGCACCGCTCAGTTTCTGTCGATAGGTCTCACCGACGGCCGCTTCATCCCCGGCCATCGGCGCCAAGTAGTAGGCTTGGCGGACCTCGCTTTCCCCGGCGAGCAAATCACTGATCTGCTTAAAATAGTCGAGGTCCCGATCGAGACCGGTGTAGAACGAGCGTGAGGCTTGAAAGTAAGCTTCGAGGGTTTCGCCCAGGTCCCGGTCGCTTCCAGCCCACTCGACGCCGTCCAGGCGCGCCTCCATCGAGTCCAATCTAGCTATGGCTAAGCGATGGCCGTCACCGACCATATCGAGGAGGCCGGAACTCCCTCCGGATATCTCCTCATACTTAAATCTCGACCCCTCAGCGCCATACCAATTGACGGCCTCTAGCTCCCGGGCCGACCCTTCGAGATCACGCGCCAGCTGTCGATATTCTTCAGCAGTCAGGGGGTCGCCGTAACCGCCAAGCGCACACCCAAAAACGCCGAATGACACCAGCAGGCCGACCGCGATCAGCTTTAAAACGGTGTCCATCTTCATCGGTCTAAAAGAACTTTCTAATGAAGAATAGAAGGATCATGACTGAGATGACGATGATCGCCCCGGTCAATGCGATAAACGCCATCGGTGAGTTTTGCAGCGGCAACTCGACATTCATGCCGTAGAGGCCGCTGATAATATTGGGGACCATCAATACAACCGTCACGGAAGTCAGCAACTTCATGATGCTGTTCAGGTTGTTGGTCATGATCGTCGAATAAGCATCGCGAATATTGACGATGTTCTTGAGGTTGGACTTACAGATCTCTGTGAGCTGGAGGTTATCAAGAGACAGATCTTCGACAAGGTCCTTATCCTCTTCGAAGAGACGCACAAACCGTCCCGTCAAAATACTATTGAGAACATTGCGCGTCGGTATTAATACCGACAGGAAGTTGTTCAAAACCTCCTCGTGGGCCACGAGCTGGATTATGTCCTGGTTCGTGATTTTCTCGAGTTTGATGCGGCTGCTCTTGATCTGCCTGATTATCCGGGTGAGATGCTGATTGTACGCCGAGTTTATCTCCGAAAAGAGCTGAAGAAAGAGCTTTGTTTTTTGAGTGGTAAAGAACTCGAGCTTCTCCTCCAAAAAGCGATCGATATTTGGAAAGCGTTTACTGGAAACCGTGATAAAGAAGTCTCGCCCGAGCACGAAGAGAACCGGAATGGTGACGATATGCGAGCCGGCCTCGATCGGAAACTGAGTATATATAAAGGTAGCGCTGTCTTCGATCTCGATGCGCGGCACCTCATAGAAATCGATAGCATCCTTGAGCAGGCCTAGGTCGATCGAAAACCGGCCGGCAACATCCGCAAGCTCTTCCTCGGTCGGACTCTCCACCATCGCCCAGGCGCCGGGCTCGAAATGGGCAAGCTCCCGGAGATTGCTTTCTTTTAATGTCTTTATGAATACGCGGATCATGGCGCGCTCCCTTTTTGCTGCAATGGCTAACGCTTCAGCTTACAACCAAACGACGCTCTTTTCCAGAATTAAAAGGAGCCGACGGTCTGCCGCCGGCTCCTTTTCTCATTACATTCGCGCCAAGCGCGCTATTTGTTACGGTCGTACCCTCTACCGCCGCCGCGGCCGCCCTTATCGCGGCCAGTGGTCCTATCGGTCGGCACATAGCCGAGCAGGGCCATCTCGCGGGCCCGCTTGATACCGACTGCCAAGTCGCGCTGGTGTTGCGCGCAAGTGCCGGTGATCCGACGCGGGCGTATCTTGCCCTTGTCGCTCATGTAGCGGCGCAGGCCATGCGTGTCTTTGTAGTCGATATACTCGGTCTTATCTTTGCAAAAGCTACAAAACTTCCGCTTTGGTTTACGCTGATAATCAGATGCCATGTCTCACTCCTTTGGTGCTTCGTTAGAACGGGATGTCGTCGCCAAGGTCTATCTCCTCGACCGGGCTGCTCTCGGGTTTAGCGTCGCCACTCGGAGCTCCCTGGCTCCGCTGGCCGGCGCCTTGACCGCCGCCCTGGCCTTGCCCACTGCCCAAGAACTGAACATTCTCGGCGACTACCTCGACAACCGAACGCTTTTGGCCGTCCTCAGTCTCCCAGGACCGGCTCGAAAGCCGTCCCTCCAGGGCCACCGGACGCCCTTTCTTCAAATACTCCGCGCAGAGTTCGGCCAGCTTGGCCCAGACGACGATATTAAAGAAATCGACGTTTTCGACTTTCTCGCCCTGCTTATTCGTATAAGTTCTATTGACTGCTAATCCAAAGCCGGCCACCGGGCTCCCGCTCGGCGTAAAACGCAGCTCGGGATCGCGCGTCAGGTTGCCAACTAAGATGACTCTATTCAAACTTGCCATTTGATTCCCTACTTTTCGCGATCGGGACGTCTGACGATCATAAAACGGACGACATCGTCGCTGATCTTCAGGACCCGGTCTACTTCCGCGATGGTCTCCGGTTCGCCGGAGAAGTTAAATATCGAATAGTTTCCGTCTTTAAGGTGGTTGATCTCATAGGCAAGGCGTTTTTTGCCCCAATGGTTGACGGAACCGACCTTACCTTTGTTGTCTTTGATGAGGTTCTCGATCTTGTCGATCGCTTTTTCGTGCGCGGCTGAATCCAGATCGGGATGGATGATAGCCATCATCTCATATTTGCGCATCTTTCACCTCCTAAGGTCTGATACGGCTCTATTACTCATAGAGCAGAAGGTCACACGAGCGGCAAGTATATCATAGGGCCCGAAAATATTCTTCCCTTATTTCTGCGCCTTATGTCTATGCCCCGACAACATCGTGGGTATAACAGTACCAGAAACGAAAACAGACAGTTGTTACTGAGCCAAAAGCGGTGATCTCATGGATGATAGTGTTGAAATAATCACAGCTCGCAAAGGCCGGAAACTGAACGAAGCGCCGCTGGTCTCGGTAGTCATTATTGACAATGGTGACTGGTGGGCGCTCCGACGTTCGGTTGAAAGCGTAGTTGGGCAAAGCTTCACGGATATTGAACTGATCGTGGTCGACAACGGTCAGACTGAATCAGAAGCGCAGGACCTGGTTGAGACCTGGCCCCAGGCGACGGTGCTCAAAAGCCGCGCCAATATGGGCTTTTGTAAGGCGGCCAACAAGGCTTCAGACATCGCTTCGGGACGCTACCTTTTCTTCCTGGAAGGTCAGACGTTGCTCAATGAGAAGTCACTGGAGAAGCTGGTCGAGACGATCGAGACTGAGCCGGACGCCGGCATAGTCGGACCTTTGATGCTCCACGAAGACCGCTCTTTGCACAGCGTCGGTATGCGTATCGACGCTCTCGGGCAGCCGTGCCCGAACCGGGAAGTCTTCGGCGCCGACGCCGAACTCGTCGAAAACGTCTTTTACGTACCGGGCGCGGCAATGCTCGTCAATAAGCAGCTCTTCACGGCCCTCGAAGGTTTCGATGAAGGCTACTTTTCCGGGCTTCAGGATGCCGATATCTGCTGGCGCACCAGACTACTCGGGCGCAAGATCGTCATCAATCCCTGGGCAATCGCCATTTGCGGCAAGCGAGACAGCCAGACTTTCTCGTACCTGGAGTATCGAAATAGCCTGCGAATGATCATCAAGAATTATGGCGGCCTACGGGCGGCAGCCGGCTCGACCAAATTTGTCGGCACGACGATCCTCCAGTCCTTCAAGTCTTTAGTAAAGCTCGAGCCGGGCCTCGCCTGGCGCTACTGGAAGGCTCTGAGCTGGAACCTCTTGATGTTGCCAAGCTCCATTCGAGAACGGCGGCATGTCCAAAGCCGGCGCCTCGAAGCCGACGAATTGATACTGCGCGACATCATCGTCGAAGACGAGCGCTTGACGATGATCTCTTCAGACCGGGCCGCATAGACTGGCTGGCCGAATATCTTGCTGACCCTAGCGCGCTGGCTATATCGCTTAACTTTGGCCTATGGCGTATTTGGATTGGCCGGCGGGGCCTGCCTGGAGAGCCTGGGCATCCCGATGGCCGCGGCGGTCATCGACATGACGGCCGGGATACTCATCCTCAACCAGAGGACCACCTTTGTGGAAGCGGTGCTGGTCGCCGACGCCGGGCTCGTACTTGGCTCGCTCGGCTCATACTTCCTGGGGCGGACCGGTTCGAACTTGTGGATGCGAAAGCGCCGCAACCTTCCCGCAAGGCGGCGCGGAGAAAGTACGGCTGCCAAGTGGCTGGAGAAGCACGGCTCCAAAGCTATCTTCTTTGGCCAACTCTTCGGCCCGACCCGTACTTGGATATCGTACCCGGCCGGAGCCATGCGCATGGATGTCAAAAAGTTCACTTTCTATACGGCTCTCGGCGGGGCTGTTTACTGCACTGTGATGATCACGGCCAGCCTCTATCTCACCGACTTGATCCGCCGGCAAATCGATATCGAGACGGCCTCGAAGGTGCTGGGCTGGTCGTGGATACCGATGATAGCGGTAGGGGTGCTGTTCTGGCTTGTCGCGCGAAGGGGGAGGCGACAGCGCCTAGGCGCTGGCTTGGCCTCGACTGAACAGTCTCGCTAGCTCGTCGCTATAGAAGGTGAACACCATCCCGACTCCAATAAATAATGTCGACACCCAGAAGATATTCAAATGCAGCGTCCTTTGGGCCAAGGCGTCGCCGATCAGGACCAGATCGAACAGAAAGAGGATCAATCCCATGTGCAGCAAAGCCGAGCCGATCTGAATGTAGAAGCCGGTAACCTCAAAGACCAGTTTCTTGCTGCCGACGAGGGTCATCACAATGACAACCATCTGCATGAACATCGCTACAGTCAGTAGCGCGCTGATACCCAAACGTATCCCTAGGGACAGCGATAAAACCAGCGTCATGGCGGTCAGGCTGCCCATCAGCTGTAGGAGCCGCGCCCCGCTAAAGAGCCGCTTGGGAATGCAAAGACCGAGGACGATGACGAGCAAGATGACCATCGGCCCCACGGTGAGATTCATAACGTTCACGTAATCCTGGTAAAGAGCGGTCTGCCTCCAAAGCCCGTCGGTCTCAGACATCACCCAGCTAAATGTCGTGCCGAAGATAAAAGCGATGCCGACCGCCCCGAGGATGACGATGGTGGCCAAGATGAGAATATAGTTGAGGTTCTTGATCATCCGGCCACCGAATGAATGCCCGGGATCAGATAGGTAGACACATAGGTGAATACGACCCCGAAGAAACCGAGATAGTTAAGGGACGCAGCCGTCACTCGCATCCCGCGGCGGTGAGTATAGAGCCGAGCGTGAAGATAGGCGCTATACGCGACCCACATCATCAGCGTGATATTGATCTTGGGATCGTACCACCATGGCTCGCCGCTCCAGGCTGTCAGCGCCCAGGGATATCCAAGAAGCATCCCGATAGTCAAGATTATAAAGCCGGCCTTGGCGTAAGAGTAGCCGAGCTTTTCATAGACGTCATCGCGCTTGGTCAGCATCAAGATGCCGCCCATAAAAGCCACAGCGAACGTCGCGTATGAGATGAAGAGCATGGGCGGATGAGTCCACATATATTCGGAGTTATAGAACCCGACCATCTTGCCATAGAGCGGAAAGTAGGCCTGGGCCTTGACCAGCGGCTCGGCATTGGACGTCGCGATCATAGAGTATTGGATGAAAGCAGCATGGAAGTCTTTGAGCGGCTCGGCGAATGGGTTCGAGGTGAAGAACGTCAATATCCCGAAGACCGCCAAGAGCGCGCCGAGCGCCGTCTGCCAGACCTGGTCTTTGTAGCGGCTAAAGAGCACGAGTCCGCAGAGAATAAGTGTCCAGAAGAAGAACTTCTCATCTTCTATCCAGACCGGGATATAGAAACGACCGGCGATAGTGCCGCGGTTCGGGTCTATCAGGACTAGATCAGTAGCTATCCGATAGTGAAAATTGGCCAGTAGCAGCCAGCCCGCGACCAGATTCAAGAAAAGGGCCAAGACATAGTAGCGCAAGTTCCGCCGCATCGCGGGCACGACCGTGGCCACTGCCAGGGCAATCGAAATAATGAGTACGAGGTAGATGAGAGGCTGCCCGACACGGGTCGTCATCTCCCGAGCCAGAAGATAGCCGGAACTGTTCATAGGCCGATTATATCACGGCCCCGCCCGCGCCTAGTAAAAGAGCATCGCCGTCTCGTAGAGTTCCTCCGAGACCTCCTTCGTGCCGTCGAGGCCTTCGGCCAGAGGCACGCTGGTGACCTTGTCGCCCTTGAGCGCCACCAGCCGTCCCCACTTCTCAGCTTTGATCAACTCGACGGCAGCCACACCGAACCGGGTGGCCATCAAGCGATCGTGAGACGTGGGCGTCCCGCCCCGCTGGATATGACCTAGAATCGTCACCCTCGATTCGACACCGGTACATTTCTCCACTTCGGCCATGAGATACGCACCGATCCCGCCTAGCAGAACATGACCGAACTGATCGACCTTCTCCGTACGGACGACCTGGTCGTGACCGACCGGGCGAGCCCCTTCGGCCACCACGATGATACTGAAGTTCTTCCCGCGCGACTGGCGTTCATTGACCCGATCGCAGACCCAATCGAGCTCGAACTGCTTCTCGGGGATGAGGATGATATCGGCGCCGCCGGCCACACCTGCCTCGACCGCGATATGTCCGGCGTCCCGCCCCATCACCTCTAATATCATGACCCGGTGATGTGATTCGGCCGTACTGTGCAATTTATCACAGGCGTCAGTGGCAATAGCGACAGCCGAATCGAAGCCGATAGCATAGTCGCTCCCCGGAATGTCGTTGTCGATAGTCTGAGGGATACCGACGCCGCGTACGGGCTCATCAAGCTCATTGAGGCGTCTCATAACCCCGTTCGTATCATCGCCACCGATGGTTATCAGTGCGTCTATCCCGAAAGCGGCGATATTCTTTTTGACCTCGTCGACCTTGTCGAGCTTGAAGGGGTTCGTCCGCGACGTACCTAAGATCGTCCCGCCCTTCGGCAGGATGCCCGAGACATTATCGTCCCCCAGCGGCATCGTCTTGCCTTCGATCAACCCGGCCCAACCGTTAAGAAAACCGAGGACCTCTATCCCGTCCTTTTCACTTTTTTTGACGACCGCCCGAATGGCCGCGTTTACCGCCGGCGAATCGCCGCCGCCGGTAAGAATCCCTATCCGCATATGTTCTCCTTTGTCCGACTGACTTTTACCCGACTAACATCGACTTTATTGTGACGTTCCCGGACCCGCCCGATTCGTTCGGCGCCATAAAGCGGCTGCTGGACAGGCAAGCACTTGATTAGATTATTCAGTTATTGCGAATATATGCAATATACCGCTTGAGAGGAGCACGATTTGACACCTGTTCTGTTTGCCGCCGGCGTCGCCCTGGCTACAATAGCGGGCGGGCTGCTGCCTCTTTACACGAAGCTCAAAGAGATGGACTTCCGCTATCTGGTCGGTTTCGCCGCGGGCGTGATGTTGTCGACGGCTTTTTTCGAGATCATTCCGGACGTCGGAGACTTCAACAAAACAAACACGTTCTTCCTCGCCTTCGGCTTTTTCTTGCTGTACCTGGTGGAAAAAAGCATCCTCATCCATACCTGCGGTGAGAGCGAGTGCGAAGTCCACACGCCGATCGGCTGGGTTTCGGTGGTCGGTATCGGCGCTGAGAGCCTGGTGGACGGCATTGCTATTGCGGTAGGCTTCTCGCAATCGGTCGCCTTGGGCACAGCCATCACCTTGGCCGTCCTGATACACGAGATACCGCGCGGATTCTCAACGACCGTCATCATGCAGCAATCAGGATATAGCCGGGGGAAAGTCTTCGCGGCGCTGGGCATCGATTCGGCCCTGACGCCGATCGGAGCCCTGATCGGGTTGACGTTCCCGGCCGAGTTCTTTGGGCCGGTTGTCGCCTTCACCGCCGGCACCTTCATCTATGTCGGCGCTGCCGATCTGTTGCCCGACGCCCACCGACGCTTCAACGTCAAAGTCATTGC
>DAOUYN010000168.1 GCA_030666075.1 Actinomycetes bacterium
GGCCATCTATGCTGACTATCACTTCACAAAGGGACTGTCCGGGCGGGAGACGGGGGCCCCTGGGTCGATAAAAGAGCTGGAGACGGCTCTCGGCGCGTCCCCAGGTTCGCGCGTCTACCGGCTGGCCCTCGGCCATGCGTATCTGGCCAACGGCAAGGCGACCGGGGAGCGGCGCATGGTCGACCGGGCCATAGAGATCTATTCTGACGGCCTGGAAGACGGCCCTATTGACGAGTTCTATTACAGTCTCGGGGACGCGCAGGCTGTCTACGCGATCGCTTGGGACCGCTCCCGCTTCACTGAGGCATTGACCGCCTACGAGGCGGCGGCGGCGCTGCGTCCCTTCTTCCCGTATACGTTTTGGGAGATGGGTTATGTCTATTTGGAGCAGGGACAGGCAGAGGAGGCGATCCCGCTCTTTGAGCGCAGTCTCGAACTAGACCCGATGAACACCGATGCCTGGAACGACCTGGGGCGGGCCTTTGAGTCGCTAAGGCGGCCGGCAAAAGCACGACACAGCTATGAGCGCGCCCTCGCCCTCGACCCGGAGTCCAACCCGGCGATTGACGGTCTTGAGCGCGTGCGCTAGGGTATCGACAGATATGATTAAGAAAATCGTCGAGCTTTACTCTTACCGCGAATTACTGCTGAACCTGGTCGTCAAAGAGCTGAAGGTAAAGTACAAAGACTCGGTTCTAGGCTTCTTTTGGTCGCTGC
Organism: Actinomycetes bacterium; assembly: GCA_030666075.1. Lineage (GTDB taxonomy): Bacteria > Actinomycetota > Aquicultoria > CAJVYJ01 > JAUVQD01 > DAOUYN01. The sequence goes on from DAOUYN010000168.1 coordinate 718, forward strand.
TCAACCCAGCCCTTCTCATCGTCATATACACATTCGTCTTCTCTATCGTTTTCACAAATAAGGGAATAGACAACTTCTCGCTCTTCCTGATGGCCGGCCTACTGCCGTGGCTCTCTTTTTCAAACACCCTGAACATGAGCGCCAACGCCATTGTCGGCAACAGCGCACTGATCAGAAAGATATACTTCCCCCGCGAGCTCTTCCCTCTCGCGATAGTTCTGGCGAACGCTTTCAGCCTACTCTTCGAACTCGGCCTGCTCATGATCCTGCTAGCTGTCTTCGGATATAGTTTCTATGCGTACCTGCCGATCGTACTGCTGGCACTGATCCTGCAGTTGATGTTGACTATCGGGTTCGGATTGATGGTCTCAGCTGTGACCGTCCGCTTCCGGGACCTGAAGCAGCTTATCAACATCGTATTGCGGGCCGGGTTCTTCGTGACGCCGATCATCTACCCGCTCTCGCGACTCGAGAACATCCCCGAGCTGTACCAGAGTCTTTTACGGCTCAACCCCATGGCGTCGATCGTCATGTTATACAAACTGGCGCTCTACTATAATAAGGTGCCGGGCACTATCATCTTCGCCGGCGCTGTCCTTGGTTCGGTGAGCATATTCATTGCCGGTTTTGCTATCTTCAGCCGCCTGGCGCCGAACTTTGCCAAGGAGATCTGATGGCAGATGCGATGATCGACATAGACGGGGTCTGGGAGGAGTTTCGGATCTATAAAGACCGACGAACCTCTTTTAAGGATTTCGTGCTCAGCTATAAGCGGGCCCAATATTCCACCTTCTGGGCGTTGCGGGATGTCTCTTTGCGTATCGAGGAAGGTGATGTCTTCGGTATCATCGGCGAGAACGGGTCCGGTAAGAGCACCTTGTTAAAATGCGTCGCCGGGATAATCCCTCCGACCAAAGGCTCTATCGCGGTGAACGGACGCATCTCACCGCTGCTTGAATTGGGCGCCGGCCTCCACTCCGACTTGACCGGCCGCGAGAATATCTTCCTTAACGGAGCCATCTTAGGAATGTCCCGGCGCAAACTTATCGAACGATTCGATGACATAGTGGGCTTCTCCGAGCTCGAGAAGTTTATCGACTCCCCGATAAAAAACTATTCATCGGGGATGAAAATAAGGCTGGGTTTCGCTGTCGCGATCCACGTAGACCCTGAGATCCTCCTGATCGATGAGGTCCTGGCCGTCGGTGATGCTGACTTTCGAGCAAAATGCTTCGATAAGATCCACGAATTTCAAAGACAAGGCAAGACAATCGTGCTGGTCTCCCACTCGTTGACGCACGTGCGTAATCTATGCAACCGGGCCGCGTGGATAAGCAGGGGCGTGCTCCGGACTGTCGGCTCACCTGACGAGGTGATCGAAGCGTACGAATCCCGCGTCCACCGCAAGCTCTCCGAAGATGCGCCGAATCCGGCCGAGATCACTCCCGCGCCCAAAGCCGGCGCCAAGGGGGCGGGGCGTTGACCAAGACGGCGCTGATAACCGGGGTCACAGGTCAGGACGGTGCCTACTTGTCCGAGCTGCTTCTATCAAAAGGTTACACGGTCCATGGCGTAAAGCGGCGGTCTTCGTCATTCAATACTGAGCGGGTCGACCATCTCTATGAAGACCCGCATGAGCACGGGGGGCGCTTCTTCCTCCACTACGGAGACGTGACGGACTCGACGAACATAATTCGCCTGGTGCAGGAAACCGCTCCCGACGAGATATATCATTTGGCGGCCCAGAGCCATGTCCAGGTGTCATTCGAATCGCCGGAGTACACCGCCAACGCCGACGCGCTCGGGACGCTGCGTGTCCTGGAGGCCGTACGGATCTTAGGGATATCCGAACGGGTCCGTTTCTATAATGCCGCCACGAGTGAGCTCTACGGCGCGGCCCGCGAGGTCCCGCAGACGGAGACGACGCCGTTCTACCCGCGCAGCCCTTATGGGATAGCAAAACTATATAGTTATTGGATCACGGTCAATTATCGCGAAGCCTATGGCTTCCATGCCAGCAATGGGATCCTCTTCAATCACGAATCTCCGCGCCGGGGCGAGACTTTCGTAACCAGAAAGATCACGCGAGCTGCGGCCCGCATCAGGGCCGGGCTTCAGGAAAAGCTATTCCTAGGCAACCTGAGCGCACGACGCGACTGGGGCTACGCTCATGACTATGTCGAAGCGATGTGGTTGATGCTCCAAGAAGATGTGGCCGACGACTATGTCATCGCCACCGGCGAGCACCACTCCGTTAGAGACTTCTGCTTCGCGGCCTTTGCCCGCGCCGGCATCGATCTTGAATGGACCGGCACAGGCCTCGAGGAGCAGGGCATCGATGTCGCTTCCGGCCGCACGTTGGTCCAGATAGACCCGCGCTATTTCCGACCGACCGAGGTCGATATCCTCGTAGGCGAGGCCGCTAAAGCCCGAGGCAAGTTAGGCTGGAAACCGCGGGTCAGCTTTTCAGAACTGGTA
>DAOUYN010000073.1 GCA_030666075.1 Actinomycetes bacterium
GTCAGCGGCTTCGTAGCGCGAGACGTGGACGAGATGTCGGAATTCATCGGTCAAGTCGATCAACTGGACCCATACCGTATCCGGGAATGTGCCGAGGAAAAGTTTCCTTGCGGTAGAATGGTCGATGGATATGTTGACAACTACCTACATATAACGCGCTCGCATGGCAGACTTGACCGCACGCTCTCTACTGTCTGAATTCGAAACCGTTGTCGCCGGTCTTGAAGAGGCCGGCGTGACCGGACTCTTCACCGATGCCGACGGCACACTCAGCGAGATCAGCGCGAGTCCCGAGGCAGCGCGAGTCCCAACCGAGACCGCAGCCCTCCTGGGGCGCCTCCATGCCTCTTTGGCCCTGGTAGCCGTCGTCTCGGGGCGGCGGGCCGAGGCGGCCGCTGGTCTTGTCGGGCGCGCTGACCTTTTATATCTCGGCAATCATGGCTTTGAGCGCCTGGAAGACGGTGAACTGACGGTCAAGAAGGGTGAGCCGGAGACCATCGCTGCCGCCCGTCTGGAGCTGGAGCAGCGTCTGCCTAGAGCGGAAGGGCTCTTTGTTGAGGATAAAAGTGAGGTACTAGGGGTCCACTACCGGCTTTGCACGGACGATAGCGCCATTGCCGAGGCCGATGCCGTGACGGCTGAGATAGCTGAGCGCCTTGGGCTTCATCGGCAATCAGGCCGAATGATATTCGAATTGCGGCCCATCGGCACCGACAAGGGGGAAAGTATCCTGAGCGTCGCCGCTGAGCGCGGGTTACGCCAGGTGATCTACCTGGGTGACGATGCGACCGATATCGATGCCTTCAGGGCTTTGCGCGCTGCCGCTGCCGAGGGCCGTCTCTCGGCCCTGACGGTGGCCGTCGCGGCCGCCGAGTCCCCGCCGGGCATTAAGGAGGAGGCAGACTATTGGGTCTCCTCGGTCAGCGAAGTGACGGAGTTCTTGCGCCGTCTTGCTGATCACTACTCGGCGCCGACGGCTTGAGCAGGTCGGCAACTTGGTGTGTGAGCCACTTGTGGGAGTCATTTCTTAAAACTATCTCTTTGACGCGCGCCGCCCTGGCCTCGCGCTCCAGTGGAGTCATGACCAGCGCTTGATGTAGGCGGTCCATGGTCTCCTTGATGTCGAAGGGGTTCACTCCGAGGACCCCGTCGCGCAATTCTTCGTAGGCTCCGGCGTTTTCGGAAAGAACGATGACGCCATCCCTTTCGTTGAGGATGGCCGCCTCTTTGGCCACCAGGTTCATGCCGTCGAAGATGGGGTTGGTCAACATCACGTCATAGGTGGTCATAGCGGCCACTGAGCGATCGAAATCATCCTCTATCTCCAGTTCGATAGGGGACCAATCGGCAGATCCGAACTCATCGTTGATGTCCTTGGCCACTGTCTCTATCTGGGCGCGGTACCGGGCGTAATCAGGAACCTCCTGCCTTGTCGGATAGGCGAAAGCCAGGAACTTGACCTTTCCCAGGTATTCAGGGTGCTCTTGCAACAGGAGGCGGAAGGCAGCGAAACCTCGGACTAAGTTCTTGCTCAGCTCAGCTCGGTCGATGCGGACGATGAGTTGGCAATCCCCGCGCTCTTCCTCGAACTTGGTCTGCCAGGCAGTTACCGACTGGCGCTCCTTGTGAGCGAGAAGCTCGTCGCTGTCGATAGAGATAGGGTAGGCTCTGACCGCCACCTCTCGGTTCCGGAAGACTACTCGCTGACCTCGCGAGTCTATTTTAGCCCCCAAGAAGTCTCTGCAACAGTCCATGAAGTTTCGCCCGTATCTTCGTGAGTGGAAACCGACCACATCGCAAGCGAGGAGCGACTCTAATATCTCGCGGCGCCACTCGGCCGGTATCAGTCGAAAGTAGTCGGCAGCGGGCCAAGGGATGTGAGTGAAGTGAAGGATGCGCGCATCGGGGCGGATCTGGCGGATCAAGCCGCTCACAAGATAAAGGTGATAATCCTGGACCATGACGACCGGCTCCGGCTCGTCTTCTATGACAGCGGCGATACTATCGGCGAAGAGCTTGTTGACGTAGCGGTAACCGGATTTCCAGGCGATGTGTTCCGCAGGCCCGATGGTCGGCTGTTTGACCGGGTCGAAGAGATAGTGCTGCAGGAACCAGAGGATCTTGTTACTGATCTCGTTGTAGTACAGCTCAAAACGCTGTGGTTCGATATCGACTAACGACATCTGGTAGCGCGGGTCTTTCGGCGGCCATGGGAGCGCCCGACCTTCGGCGGCTACAACCCGGTCCTCCGGGCTCAGCGCACCCGCGACCCAAAGCGCCCGCGAAAATGATAGAGCCGAATCGACGGCGGTGATCAGCCCGCCGGCCCCGCGCTTGGCGACCCTCTTTTTATCGTTTCGCTCGAATGTGACCGGGCCGCGATTGGAGACGAAGACAAGCTCGCGGCCGTCGAGCAGGTTCTTAATGTTGTTCGTGGACTGCTTTTTTGCGTTCATGCTGCTCTTTTGCGACATCGAGTCCGCGAAAGAGTTCCAGATACCCCTTGAGATTGACTGTGGATAGGAATCGCTCTCTCACTGTATCACGACCGGCAGCGCCCATGCGGACGGACCCTTCCTTGTCTTTCAATACCTTCAAAATACTCTCGGCGCACGCTTGCGGGGAGTCGACTAGGTGGCCGTTGACTCCATCTTCAATCTGCAACACGATCCCGCCGACTTTGCCGCCGATGACCGGACGCTCTTTCCAAAGAGCTTCGGTGACCGTGAGGCCGAAGCCTTCCTGGATCGATTTCTGAACTACCACATCCGAGCCGCGCTGGAAGGCGTTGACCTCAAGATTGCCGACCCCTTGAAGGTTGGAAAGCAGGAAGATATCGCTGTCTTCTCCGGCGTGACGGGCCGTCTTTTCATAATAGTGCCAACTTTCAGGATCGTCCGTCGCCATCGAGGCGGCCAGCAGAAGCTGCGCGTCCGGTATTTCTTTCTTGACGATCCGGTAGGCGTCGATCACCCCAAGCGGGTCTTTCCAGGGATCATAGCGGGAGACCTGGGTGATGAGCGGCTTCTCCGGGTCTATCCCATACTTGCGCAGCGTCCGCGTGACTGTCTGGTGGTCCAGCGGCGTGTTCTTGGGACTCAACGGGTCGATGCAGGGCGTGATGACCGTTATGGGCGGCATCCGGTCCTCATACTCCCCGGCATAGTGTCCCGAAGTAAAGATGACGCCATCGTACTGTTGAATAAAGGGGAGAAGATATTCCCATAGCTCGACGCTGAATTCAGTCAGATCCAGGTGGCATCGCCAGATCCACTTCTTGCCGATCTTGCGGCGCGCTTCTCCCAGGAAATGAGGTAACGCCGCCGGTTGCGGGTCGTGGACTACAACGTAATCGTATTCACCGTCCATCATTTTGGCATTGGCCAGGACCTGGTGCTCGTAGATCTGTTTCATGTTAGTGGTTATCGGGATATCCATCCCTTGTAGACAATTGTGCATGATCTTCGTAACACTGAAGAACTCATCGTTTCCTTGGATCACTTTCCAGTCGGCCCGCAGGCCGGCGTCTTGCATCAGAGGCACGAGCGTATAGAGCATTTCGGCTACGCCGCCGCCGTAAGCGGTCGCGTTGACGTGCAAAACACTGGAGCCGGCCATTTCGCCGGCCAGCTCGCGTATGTCCAAGATATTGTCGGCGCCGACAAAGACTTCGTAGTCAGCCAGCGCCTTTGGGGTAATCGGTACAGAAACAAGCATTCATATCCTCCTGGGGACGCACATAATATTTCCCAAATTATAACGGATTTAGTCCTCAGTCCGCTTTAAGCGTATCGAGTTTATTATATGCCGACTCCCAGCCTTTTTAACCGGCCTGGTTGATTTCATCGAAAATGGCTTTTTTGATATACTTACCGCTTCATTCAAGAATATGGTCGTCTTCCCAGGACGGTGGTAAATGTGAAAATGAGCACAAGATCAAAGGTGTCGACCGGAGAGCTTATGGCGGCTTTGCGCCAAACACAGTCGGACCAGAACTATTTGCCGGAATCCGCCTTAAGGCAGATCGGCGACGAGCTGGGCGTACCTTTGAGCCATATCTATGAGGTCGTCACCTTCTATGATGAGTTTTCGCTAGAGCGGCGCGGGCGGCACAACGTCTGCGTCTGTCGCGGCTCGGCCTGCGGCGTCAAGGGCGGCAAAGACGTTATCGCCGCCGCCGGCGAGGTGCTGGGTGTCTCAGTTGGAGAGACGACCGAAGACTATGAATACTCACTCCAAACCGTCTCTTGTTTCGGCAACTGTGCGGTGGCTCCGGCGATGCTGGTCGACCAGGACCTCTATGGCGATCTGACTGCCGAGCGGGTCAAAGGGATCCTCAAAGACAAGGATGAGTAAACCGATGAAGGGCGCAAATATAAAAACGCTCATCGGCGACGGCGGCAATACACCTGAAGGTAGAGTCCGCATCGGTGTTTGCTCCGGCGCTGGATGCCGGGCGCTCGGCAGTGACGCGGTTCTGGCCGCTCTAAGCGCAGAAGCAAAAAACCGTGGAGTGACCGAGAATGTCAAAGTCTTCGGGACCGGCTGCCCGGGGCCGTGCCAACAGGGACCGGTGGTCATCGTCGGTCCCGAGGAGTACTTCTACCAAAAAGTGGCGGCAACCGACGCCGCCGGTATTCTTGACGCTGTTGAGAGCGGGGAGCCGCTAGAGCGCCTGCTTTATCGCGGCCCGGTCACGGGAGAAGTCTCTCCGACCGTTGCAGAGGTACCATTTTTTAAGTACCAGGAACGTGTCGTGCTTGAGCACAGCGGTTCGATCGATCCGGACAAGATAGAGGACTATATTGCGGTCGGGGGTTTTCAGGCGGTTGTTAAGGCGATCACTTCGATGTCGCCAAAAGACGTTGTTGCCACGGTCACCGGCTCCGGGCTGCGCGGGCGCGGCGGGGCCGGCCAGACTGTCGGCGCCAAGTGGGAGCGGTGCCGAGAAGCCGCCGGCGACCCGAAATATTTGATATGTAATAGAAGCGCTCTCGATGGTGTCCCATTTCAGATCGTCGAGGGCGTCATCATCGGGGCTTACGCCGTGGGGGCCGCTTCGGGGCTGATATACCTGCGCCGGCAGAACCCGAAGGCCGTTGCCCAGATAAGGGGCGCTATTGAAAAGGCGTACGAGTTTGGCCTTCTCGGGCAGGGCATTCTCGACTCGGAGTTCAGTTTTGACCTCGACATCTACGAGAGCGACGGCGCTTTCATCGCCGGCGAGGAGACGGCCATGATCGCGGCCATCGAAGGGGAGCGGGCCGTGCCGCGCGCGCGTCCGCCGTATCCGGCCGAAAAGGGCTTGTGGGGACAGCCCACACTTATAAATAATGCCGAGACCTTTGCGAATATTCCGGCCATCGTCGAAAAGGGGGCCGACTGGTATCGCGGGATCGGCTCGCCCGATAGTCCGGGGACGAAAGTTTTCTCGCTCACCGGCAATGTCCGGACCGGCGGCCAGGTTGAACTGCCCTTTGGTACTACTATCGAGCAACTTGTATACCAAATAGGAGGCGGTGTTTCCGGGGACCGGGACTTCAAAGCACTCCACATCGGCGGGCCCTCTGGTGGCTCCGTGCCGGTTTCCGCGCTCGACATGCCGCTGGATTATGACAGCATCGAAGCCGCCGGCGCGATCATCGGTACCGGTGACCTCGCTGTTCTAGATGAGTGCACGTGTATGGTCGAGACAGTCCGGTC
>DAOUYN010000166.1 GCA_030666075.1 Actinomycetes bacterium
ATCGGAAAACCGGTCGCGTGGGTCTACTTTTCGAACGACTGGTTTAGGGGGGCTAAGTTTCCGCTCACCACGGCGACTTGGATACGCAAACGCGGCTCCGTGCCGTAGATTCGCTTGAACATGAGGAGCACCCCCGAGGGCCTCCCGGAACGCGTCTATACGCTCAGGCGTATAGCCGCCGGAGACTTTGACACGTCTTTGCGCCGTTGGGCCCGTAATGCACGTGATTTCAATTATCCTCTCCTCGTTGAATATGGCTTCGAGATGAACGGCCGCTGGGAGCCCTGGAACGGATTCTGGAACGGTCGCTCGATCAAATCCGGCGGTGATCCGAACATCCCTGACGGCGCGGAAGCTTTCATAGCCGCCTATCGCCATATCGTCGAACTGATGCGACAGGAGCGGGCGCACAACATCACTTGGGTCTTCCACGCAAACGACCGCAATGATCCCGGTGCCAAGCGGAATGACCTGCACTGGTACTACCCCGGAGCTGATGTGGTCGATTGGATGGGTGTGAGCGTCTACGGTCCTCAGACCAGCGCTGAACCCTACACCGCCCAATTCCCTCAAGCGATGGACATCATCTACGAGAGGGTGCGCCGGTTGGCGCCGAACAAACCGGTGATCGTCTCCGAGATGGGGGGTCGTAGCCGGTCATCCCGACGTCAACCAGGCCAATTGGACGCAGAGGGCGTTCAATCATTTAATCGCCAAACGGTGGCCCAACGTGATCGGGTTCACCTGGTGGAACAATGGTGAAGTAAACTTTATGGACACGTTTCGCGTTCAAGACCACCCGGAGCTAGAAGATGTCTTTCACCGCTGGGTCAGAGACGAACCACGGGTCCTCGGGCGGCCTATCTTCACACAGAGCAAGCGGAATTGACTGAAGTGAGCTTCAAGCTCACTGGCTCTGTTCACCGCTGAGTATCTCAAAAAACACGCGGACCAAGCGGGGGTCGAATTGTGTCCCGCTGCCGGCTACCAGTTGGCCCAAGGCGCCGACCTTCGGCATCGCCGGGCGATGCGGTCTCTTGGAAGTCATCCCGGAAAACGCTTCGGCTATCGCTAATATCCTGGCTCCAAGGGGAATATCTTCTCCGGCCAAGCCTTCACCGTATCCAGTGCCATCATAGTTCTCGTGATGGTGACGGATGAACGGGAGCGCTTCTTTTAGCTCCTTGATCCCGCCGAGCATGTCGGCGCCAAGGCCGGGGTGCTCACTGACGAGTGATCTTTCAGAGCTACTCAGCGAGCGCTCCTTTCCCAGCAAGTCTTCGGACATACCGGCCACCCCGATATCGTGAAGCACTCCGGCCAATCCAACTACCCCGACCTGCGCCTTAGGAAGGCCCAGTCTTGCGGCTAAAGAGACTGCGTGCTTGGAAACTTGAGCGGCATGGCCCGTATTGAAGGTATTTCTGGACTCGATGGCGGCGGCCAAAGCTTTGCTCGTATTATGAAGTGAGCGGTTCAGCTTGTGCCGGCTCTCAGCGAAAAGAACGCGCAGACCCAGCAGCGCCAGGATCTTGGTCGTTTGAGAAAGGCTCTCTTTTGACATCTCATGTGACTTGACCGACGTACCGAGATTCATGACGCCGATCAACCTGTCGCCCAGCGTGACCGGTATGGAAAACGCTGTCTCAACATGGCCCGAGAGCAGGCCGCTTCCGCCGATATGGCGCGCGTCGCTATCCTGGACACAGATCGCTTTTTGGTGGAGACCGACCCAACCGGTGATCCCCTCCCCTAGTGCGATCCGCAATTCCGGGGTTTCTGTGCTTTGGCCGGCTGTCGCCATTAAAACCAGGCTCTCGCTTCCTTCATCAAAAATGAGAAATGAGCCCGTGTCCGCTTCGCTCGTCTCCACCGCTGCCGCCAAGACCGATCTGATCCCGTCGGCGGCATCTGCTTCGAGGTAAGCGCTATTTGCGACCCTCAGTTCTTGCTCTAGCCTGGCGGTACGCGACTTCCAGCCGCTGACCTCATTGATGCCGTTCAAGATGTAACCTAGCTCTAGGGCGACGCTGGCCGTCCCCGCTTCATCAAAGCTCGTGAAGGAAGTCAGGTCATGTTTGGCAAGGATCAGCGCTCCGATATCCTCGACCTTGACCATAAGTAAAGAGCTTGCCCCCATCTCTACCAGACTTGCGGTCAGAGTGTCTCCGGGGTGAACAGCAAGATCGGTCTGGACATACGGGGTGTTGATCATGGTCTTTTCGGTATCAAGAAGAGCGGCAAGCGTGCCGGTAATCCTGTGTTTCGAGCCGCTTAATCTCTCGACCTGCGGGCTGACCGCTGCCAGGACCGCCAATTGGTCGGTTTCGCGAACAGCAAAGAGAACCGTCTCCGCTCTAACGTATTGGTTTAGGTAGGAGATGGCCTCCCGGGAAATACCGGGAATACTGCGACTGCTCAGAATGGCGGGATCTATCGCTTCGACCAATGATTTTTTTGCAACTAGAGCGCCTGAGCGAGAATGTCGCTCTTGCGGCTTTGCATCTTCCGTGACCGCCGACTGTGGCATTAGAAAACTTCTTCCTTCTTTCGTCTTACTTATTGTCTCACCTTACAAGAGTCAAGTTTTTCGAGCAACCTATCGATAAGCTACAAAACACCACCCTTTCGGGTGTTTTTCCCTATGCTAGACTAGCGAGGATATAGCCTCCCCAAATCTAACATGGCAAAGAAGAAAAAGAAAACTCGACGGCAGCCAAGCTCCGGCGGAACAAAATCCGTCAGCCTGTCTTTTTGCATGATCGCCCGGGATGAGGAAGAATTAATCGGGCGGTGCCTGGCGAGCATCAGACCGGTCGCGGATGAGATCATTGTCGTCGATACGGGCTCCGAGGATCGCACAAAAGAGATTGCTCTGGATGCCGGCGCAAAGCTCATCGATTTTCCCTGGATCGACGATTTTAGCGCCGCTCGCAATGCCGGGTTAGAGCAGGCCAGAGGCGAATGGATCCTCTTTCTGGACGCCGACGAGGAGCTGGTGGCGGATGATCTACCCGCCCTTAAAAAGCTCTTGCTTGAAAAGCAAGAGCGGGCTTTCTTTCTCAACATCGTCAACCTTGTGGGCCAGGACGAAGCGACGGCCGGACGCAGTGAATTCCCGAGTATCCGCCTTTTTAGGAACATTACGGAACACCGGTTTCAGGGCCGTATCCATGAGCAACTGGCCTCCCAGTCAGAGCCGCTCACGGCCCGCCAAGCGCCGGTCCGGATCAT
>DAOUYN010000071.1 GCA_030666075.1 Actinomycetes bacterium
ATCGGAAAAACCTCGCCAATAATGCCTGAGCTACGAGGGCTTTTAGAAAACTATTGAAGTGGGCGAGCTTATTCGTCTTTTGATTCTTCGGGCGGAGCCTCTGCGTCTTTGCCGGCGTTTTCTTTCTCTTCGGCGGCCTTCTTGCGCGCTTCTATGGCCCAAAACGGGGTGTCGTCCCATTCTTTGATCTCGACGTCGTCGCTACGGCAGGCGTCGCAGAGCACCACGGATAGGTCGAGGCGGTCGAGGATGTCTTCGTCCTCCATATTGGCGAGCATGTAACCGATCGAGCCGTCTTTCTTTACTTTGAGCTTGACCGGCCACTTGACGTCGACCATCCAAGTCGATTCCTCATCGTCCATTGAAACGCCGCACTTTTTGCACTTAAAAAACTGTATCGGGCGATCTTCTTCTAACATATGCGCTCTCCTTCCAGGTGTCAGACGGGTAGGACGCCTGTTTCCATATACTTGACCCAGATCGCGATGTTGACGGCGTGGTCCCCTATCCGCTCAAAGAAACGGCCCGTGAGGGCCATGTTCATCGCGATCTCCACGGAACTGTCATCGCCTAGCGTGAACAGCTCCTTGATAAGTTCCTTATAGAGATTATCAACCTTATCATCTTTTTCTTCTAGTGTCTTGGCCATCGATGGGTCCTTGGAAGCGAAGGTTTCCACCGCCGTGCGCAGCAGATCGCGAGTGGTCAGACCCAACTTGCCGACCAGCTCGGAGATGGGTTTTAGCATGATGATGGCGGTGTCCTCCCGGACGATCTCGGCGACATTCTTAGTCAAGTCCCCGGAGCGTTCCAAGTCCTGGATGACTCTAACCATGGAGAGGATGCGCCGCAGATCGCCGGCGACCGGTTGCTGCTGGGCCAAAAGCTCATAACAGCGGGTCTCGACATAGATGTATATCTGATCTATCTGGAAGTCGCCATCGATGACAGCGGCGGCCAGGAGCTGATCGCCTTCCGCCAGCGCCGTGGTGACGCGCTCGACCGATTCGACAACGAGCTCGCCCATGCGAACGACGTCGCTCTCAAGAATATCCAGTTCCTGATAGAAATCGGCCCGCATCATCCGAACCGCCCCGTTATATAGTCTTCGGTCCGTTTGTCCTTCGGATTTGTGAATATACCCTTCGTCCTCCCGAACTCGACCAGCGTCCCATCCAAAAAGAAGCCGGTGTCTCCCGAGATTCGGGCCGCTTGCTGCATATTATGCGTGACTACCACGATCGCATAGTTCTTCTTCAATTTATGTATCAGATCCTCTATTCGGTGTGTCGCCGCTGGGTCCAGCGCCGAGCATGGCTCGTCCATTAGGAGTACTTCCGGTTTGATAGCCAGCGCCCGGGCGATACAAAGCCGCTGCTGCTGCCCGCCGGAGAGGCTGGCCCCGGGCTCCTTAAGCCGGTCCTTTACTTGTTCCCAAAGGGCAGCCTGGCGCAAACTCTCTTCGACTATCTGATCGAGATTGACGCGCCGGGCCGTGCCGTTTAAGCGAAAGCCGGCGACGACATTGTCATATATAGACATCCGCGGGAACGGGTTGGGCTTTTGGAAGACCATGCCGATCCGCTGGCGGATGGTGACCGGATCGACAGTGTGGTCATAGATATCGGCGTTATCTATCAGCACCTGCCCGGTACGGTGAGCATTGGGGATGGTCTCGTGCATCCGGTTGAGACAGCGGATGAAAGTAGATTTTCCGCAGCCCGACGGCCCGATGATGGCTGTGACGGCGCGGTCCTTGATGCTCGTCGAGATATCGTAAAGGACCTGTTGGTCGCCGAACCAGGCGCATAGATCGTCTATCTTGACTCGGGCTGTCATTATCCGAAACGCCCAGTGATGAAATCCTCTGTCCGTTTGTCTTTGGGAGAGGTGAAAATATGGCTGGTCGCCCCGAACTCGACCAACTCGCCCGGGTCGCCGGTATGTTCCGCCAGGAAGAACCCGGTGTAGTCGGAGACCCGCGAGGCTTGTTGCATGTTATGGGTGACGATGACGACTGTCAGCTTCTCCTTGAGCTCGGAGATCAGGTCCTCTATCTTCTGCGATGAGATGGGATCGAGCGCCGAACACGGCTCGTCCATGAGTAAGACATGGGGGGTGACCGCCAACGAGCGGGCGATGCACAGGCGCTGTTGCTGGCCGCCGGAGAGATTGTGGGCCGACTGGCGAAGCTTGTCTTTAACATCGTTCCACAGCGCCGCCTGCTTGAGCATCGTCTCCACTATCTGGTCGAGTTCGGCGCGGGTGTGGCGCCGGCGGATGCGCGGCCCGTAAGCGACATTGTCGTAGATAGAAGCCGGGAACGGATTCGGCCTTTGGAAGATGTAGCCGATAGCCATCCGCAATGCCGCCAAGTCGATCTGATCACTATATATAGGCTGGCCGTCTATCCAGACTTGCCCGCCGACCTGAGTGTCCGGCACCAACTCGACCATCCGGTTGAGCGCTTTTAGAAAGGTCGATTTGCCGCAGCCGGATGGCCCGATGATGGCGGTGATCCGCTTCTCGGGAAGCTGGACGGTGACGTCTTTAAGCGCCTGGAACTTGCCGTAATCGACTCTCAGGCCTTCGGCCCGCATCTTGATGGGCCCCGAGTCGATCTCGATGGCCGGCGGTTCGATGAGATGGCTGACATCGACCAACGGCTCGAGCTGGACAACTTCTTTAGTCTTGACCGTCATTGGCTCGCTCCTTGTTTCATAGGCTTAGTCTTGCCACCGCCGGTCGTAACGATGGCGCAGTATAGAGGCCGCGGCATTCATGATGAAGATAAATAGCAGCAGCACCAGGACCGCGGCAGCGGCGATATCATGGAAACCCGCCTGCGGCCTCGATATCCAATTGAATATCTGGATGGGCAAGGCCGTGAACGGCGCCATCGGCCCGTCCGGTACGAAAGCGATAAAGGTCAGAGCGCCGATCATGATAAGCGGCGCCGTCTCGCCGATGGCCCGGGAGAGCGCCAGGATGACTCCGGTGGCGATACCGGAAACGGCTGCCGGGAGGACTACCCGCCGGGTCGTCTGCCACCGCGTCGCCCCCAAAGCGTATGAGCCCTCGCGAAGCGATAGCGGCACGGCCCTGATCGCCTCTTGAGCGGAGACGATGACTATCGGCATGACCAACAGAGCCATCGTCAAAGCCCCTGAGAGGACCGAGCGATCGAACTGCAACATCCGCACGAAGATGGCTAGACCTAAGAAGCCGTAGACTATAGAGGGGACACCGGCCAGATTGGCGATGTTCAGCTTGATTATCCGAGCCAGGCGGCTATCGCCGGCGTACTCTTCTAAGTAGATAGCGGTCGCTATCCCGATAGGGATGCAGAAGGACGCGGTCAGAGACATCATCCACAGCGTGCCGTAGATGGCCGCCTTGATGCCGGCTTTCTCCGGGAACCGCGAAGCGAAATTGGTAAAGAAATGCCAGCTTAGCGAAGGTAGCCCGCTGATCACTACATCGAGCAAAAGCCCGGCCAGCGCTCCAAGGCTGAAGATGATCGCCCCGATACATAGGGCCTGAAAGAGCCGGTCCTTTACTTTACGCGTCGATGACTGCCCCGCCGACAGATTGGCGTTCATTAAAACCGCCCCTTACTCTTGGTGATCCGAACGGCCAGTAGGTTCATCAACATAGTCAAAACGAAGAGCAAAGCCCCGGTGGCGAAGATCGTCTTGTATGCCAGGCTCCCCCAGGGCGTCTCGCCCAGGCTGATCTGAACGATAAAGGCGGTGACGGTCTGGATGCTCTCCAGGGGATTGAGCGTCAGATTTGGCGTAGCGCCGGCCGCTAGGGTGACGATCATCGTCTCCCCGATGGCCCGGGAGATGCCTAGGACAAACGAGGCGGCTATCCCCGAGGAGGCGGTGGGCACAACGACCTTGGTGATGACTTCATATTTATTGGCGCCCAGAGCATAAGCGGCTTCGCGCAGACTCGACGGAACCGCCGCCAGGGCATCCTCGCTGAGCGAGGCGATCATCGGCACGATCATGATACCGACGGCGATCGCCGCCGAGAGCGCGTTGAAAGCGTTGGCCTGCGGGAAAATGGAGCGGATGATCGGAGTGATAAATAGCAGCGCCAGGTAACCGTAGACGACGGTGGGGATGCCGGCCAAGATCTCGATGAGGGGCTTGAGCCACCGCCTAGCGCGCGGCGATGCGTACTCGCTTAAGAATATAGCCGAGCCTAAGCCCACCGGCACGGCGATGAACATGCCGGCAACCGTCACCAACAGCGTCCCGACGAGCAGCGGCAACACCCCGAAGCTGCGCGGGATCAACAGCGGGCTCCATTTGGTGCCCATCAGGAATTCCATTATCGGCACTTCCATAAAGAATGCGAAGGCCTGGGAGAATAGAACGTAGATGATCCCGAACGTAGTCAGGATCGGGATCAGGCTCAATAGGACGAGCAGGGCGTAGATGACCGATTCCCGACGGCGACGCCAAGCGTGGGCGCCGCCATGCATCGTCACGTTGGCGACGTTGCTGATCTCTACGGCCCGGCTGTCCTCAGTCACCGCCGAGCCCCTCTAGCTTATTGACCTCTTCCACATAATCTTCCTTGTCCAGGGCTACATAACCGACTTGCTCCGAGAGGAAGGCGGCATTCTCCAGATAGAAGTCGACAAAGGCCCTGAGCTCCTCACGCTCGAGCGATTCTTTATTGACGTAGATGAAAAGCGGGCGCGACAGCGGCTCGTATTCCCCGGAGCGGATGGTCTCGTTGTCCGGCTTGACGCCGTTGACGCTGATGACATTGAGGTTCTCTTTGTTCTCAGAATAATAAGCGTAGCCGAAGTACCCCATCGCATCGCGCTCGTTCATGATTCCGAGCACCAAGGTATTGTCGTCCTCGCTGGCGGTATAGTCGTTGCGGCTGACATCCTCTTTGCCATTGATGACTTCGGTAAAGTAATCAAAGGTGCCGGAATCCGTGCCGGGGCCAAAGAGCTTGATCTTGCGATTCGGCCAACCGCGGCGGATATCTTTCCAGGTCTTGATCTTGCTGCCCCGGTTCCATACTTTCTTGAGCTCGGCGGAAGTCATGTTCTTAGCAAAATCGTTATCTTTATTGACGGCCACGGAGAGTCCATCGAAAGCGACGGTCAGTTCGATGAATTCGATCCCGTTCTCCTCGGCCTGCTCGACTTCTTCTTCCTTCATTGGTCTCGAGGCATTGTTGATATCGGTCTCGCCGGAGGTGAACTTCTTGAAGCCGCCGCCGGTGCCGGAGAGGCCGACGGTCACGCGAACACCCGGGTGCTCCAACTGGAATTCTTCGCTGACGGCTTCGGTGATGGGAAAGACGGTACTGGAGCCGTCGATCTTCACTTTTCCCTTGAGCCCGTTTTCATCGATGGGCCCGCCGCAACCGCTAAGTAGGATCGTCAATAGAATGAGCGCTGCTGTGACCAGCGACTTTGAGAGTATAGAGTATTTGTTGCGGTGATTTCTCAACCAGAACCCCGTGTACTTCCCCTTGCTACGAGGCCAGGATACCCAAACGGGGCCGTAGGTTGGCAACCGGGACGTAAACATCTTGCAAACTAATTGTAAACCAGGCCTGCCCCCATCTTCTGCTAGTATCGGGACAGGTGAGCTGACTTCGTGAAATATCGCATTATTCTTACAATCCTAGCCCTGCTCCTGATCGTGGCGGTCCGCACCTTCACGCCGCTCGCCCCTGGAGACATCACCGCCCAAGTCCTGGAACCGACGAGCGAGCTCGGAG
>DAOUYN010000134.1 GCA_030666075.1 Actinomycetes bacterium
GTGCTTATGGAGACTATTCTATCTCCTTTAGAGGCCATGTGAATGACGGTGTCCGGGCCGGTTTCTATGCGATTATCGATCGACCAGCCATTTTCCGGCAGTTCTTTGTCGTAAAAGTCCGTGACCGCCGAGATCGCCTCCCTGGTCTGGAAGCTGGCCATAGCCATATTGACGGTTCCCTCATTCTTCACCGCACTCAGGATCTTAGCTTTCGGAAACGTAGGCATGTCTTCCGGCCAGTTGTCCGGTAGGTCTACACCGTCCGGGTCAATGACCATTTCTCCTTCCTCGCTCTTGATCGTGATCTTTTTCCCGTCAGCCGAAGTCTCGATCGACCTTTTCCCGCCGTCCTTCACGCTTTCTTTTTTTACATTCTTAGCGCAGGCTCCTAACGACAGCGCCAAGAACAGTACCAGAAGACCCACGATGACTTTCAGTGATTTGCTTTGCATACTGCCCCTAACTTGGACTTGCCAGCTTACCAAGCTAGCATAGCACAGCCGTTGTCAGTCGTCTCGGTTCTTAAAGAACTCCTTGAGGGGTGCCAGTCGTTCATCTACCTGCGCTTCGTCATGCACGTGGGGCTCCGCATTTAGGTTCTTGCCGCAGGTCTGACAGAGACCGGAACAGCGCTCGCGGCACAATGGTTGCATGGGGATACTGACGACCGCATTTTGATAGACGATCGGCGTGAGATTGAGCCGGCCACCCTCGACTTTGAACCCTTCCTTGATGTCAGCATCGGTATCGGTAATCGGTAGGCTCGCCACCTCATCGATGTCGACTGCCAGCTCATAGCTGAACTCGTCCAAACATCTGCCGCACCGCAGACCGGCGCGACCTGTGGCCGTCCCGCGCACTACAATCCCGTCGCCTACACGGGTGAGTTTTACGGTAAAGGTAAATGGTTCATCGAAGTGTATCCGCTCGTCACCTAGGTCCACCGGCTCTAGCTCCGCAGACCCGGAGAATTCTACTTCTTCCCCGGGATACTCCAGCACAACGGCAACATCGAGATTGGAGGTGTTCATAGTATTGGACTATACCTAATGACGGTGATGATTATCGCGTAACGCTCAAGCGCGTGTTTGCTCGGTAGCCTTGCCTTGTAGACGGTCTCGGCCCCGCTGAACCGCGGTCAAAAGCTTACCTAGGTTCACTTCAAGGTTGGCCAACATTTCATCTGCGTAATCCTCGGCGCCAAGCCTGATTTCACGCTCTTTATCTCGAACACTGTCCAAAGTGCGGGATGCTTGCTCTTCCGCTAATTTGACCACTTCCGCGTCCGAGGCGATCTCGTCGGCCCGCGCAGTCGCTTCCGAGACTATCCGCTCAGCATCTTTCTTGGCTTCATCGACCATCTCTTGACGCTCTTTAACGATCCACCGCGCTTGCTTTATCTCGTCCGGAAAGCCGGCGCGAATTTCGTCAATGATGTCATATATCTTCTGTTCATTTACCATAACCGTCGAACTCAACGGCACTTTCTTTCCTTCAGCTATGAGGTCTTCGAATTTATCTATTAAAGCCAAGATATCCAAGAGAGTTCCTTTCTCTACCTAGCGAACTTTCGCCTCAACCGCGCTTGAGTGGTTTCCGCAACCAAGCCCGAGATGTCTCCCCCGAATCCCGCTATCTCCTTGACAGCACTCGAACTCAAGAACATATATTCAGGACTAGCCATCATAAAAACCGTTTCCAAAGTATTATCCAACTTCTTGTTCAAGTGCGCCATCTGAAACTCATGCTCGAAATCTGATATGGCCCTCAAGCCTTTAACGATGGCCCTGGCCCCATTCGCTCTGGCAAACACCGTCAACAGACCCTCGAAAGACTCTATCGTCACATTTCCCAAACCCGCCACAGCTTCTTTCGCCATCTCGACGCGCTCGTCAAGACTGAAAAGAGCCGCTTTGGATGGGTTGTCCGCTATCCCGACGACCACCTTGTCGTAAATATACGTGGAACGCTCGATAATATCAAGATGTCCGAGCGTAATCGGGTCAAAACTGCCCGGACAAATAGCTATTTGCGTCATTGATTCGATCGTCCGAAGAAGCTGAGGCCGGTGTTTCCGTACTGGCGGCTGTCAATAACCACAATAGATCCTCCGAGATCCGGTTGTTGTTGCTTGGCGCGATGTTCGAGAATAGCTAGACCTTGCTTAGTTAAGCGGCCGACCGCCAAGCGCAAGATCTCCGCCAGCGCAGCCAAGTCAATAGTATATGGCGGGTCTAAGAAAATCAAATCGAAAAGTGTCCCGGCATTCGCCAAATCATGCAAAGCCGGACGCACCTGCGTGTGCTGAATGTCAACCGTCGTCGTAAACCCCACCGCTTCAAGATTGTCATTTATGGCGTCAACGGCGCGCCGGTCATCTTCGACGAGAATCGCGCGCTCGGCCCCGCGGCTGAGCGCCTCAATTGCCAACGCGCCGCTGCCCGCATATAAGTCCAATACGACTGCCCCTGGAACTCTGTCTCCCAGAATACTAAAGAGACTCTCCTTGACCCGGTCCGAGGTCGGACGAGTCTCCAAGCCGCTGGGCACCAGCAACCGACGCCCTCGCGCCACCCCGGCGATAACTCTCATCAGCCGCTCATCAACCAATCGAGACTATCGGAAAAAACACGGCGCAACTCCCGTTTGAGCGCCGCATGTTCACTCCGCTCAAGTCTGGGGTCACCCTCGATGATAGAGAATGCTTCTCGCCGGGCTACTTCCAGGACATTTAGGTGTTTCGTTGGTTTGGCCAGTTTTAGATCGGGCAGCCCGGACTGGCGTTCTCCGAAAAGCTGTCCCTCGCCCCGAATCTCTAAGTCCACCTCGGCCAACTCGAATCCATCGCTAATCGACGTAATAGCTTCGATGCGAGCGCGTGAGTCTTCGGTTTTCAGATCGGCAAAGAGTACGCAGTGCGACGGCCAATCGCCACGGCCGACCCGACCTCTGAGCTGGTGGAGCTGGGACAAACCAAACCGCTCGGCGTGCTCTATCATCATAACTGTCGCCTCAGGCACATCTATCCCCACCTCAATTACGGTGGTTGAGACCAAAACATCAAATTCCCCAGATCGGAAACCCGACATGACCGCCGCCTTTTCCGATGACGGCATTCGACCATGCAGCAACCCGACATTTAGATCAGGAAAGACCTTTTTGCGGATGTGCTCAGCCTCTCGCAAGACCGATTTGAGCTCCAATTTGTCTGAATCGTCGACCAGCGGACAGACAATATATGCCCGGCGCCCGGCTTTGGCCTCTTTGCGAATCAGTTCATAGGCGCGCCCGCGTTTGTCTTCGGGCACATGGGTTGTCTTAATCTGATCGGCTACACTTCGACCACCTGGTCTGACATGCAGGCTGGACACATCAAGATCACCAAACAGGGTCATAGCCATGGTCCGCGGTATTGGCGTTGCCGTGAGAACAAGCAAGTCCGGATTGTCGCCCTTGCCGCGCAATTCCAAGCGCTGGCGAACGCCAAACCTGTGTTGCTCATCGATCACGGCCAGACCCAGCGCCGCGAAGGCAACATCGCTCTGGATTAAGCTATGCGTGCCGATAACGACATCCACTTCACCGGCGGCAACAGCGGCCGCGGCTTCTTTTGCCTGGGCCGATCGCCCGCCGAGAATAAGCTCGACGTTGAGCCCAAGCTCGCTCAAAGGTTCTCGCAACTTAAGGAAATGCTGCTCGGCCAGAACCTCAGTCGGCGCCATCAAGGCGGCCTGTCGCCCACCTTCTACGACCATCAACATCGCCGCTGTCGCTACAACCGTCTTCCCCGACCCTACCTCACCCAGCAACAGTCGGTGCATCGGCTTGGGAGATTCAAGGTCCCGGCGAATGTCAGTAAGTGCGGCAT
>DAOUYN010000213.1 GCA_030666075.1 Actinomycetes bacterium
TGGAAAAGCGGTCGACGACCGCGGCGGCGGCATACGGCCCGCCATCTTCCGGGATAAGCGGCTTGATACAGTCGACATCGTCACCGAGGGTCACGACCGGCGGCTCCGCATAGCCGCCTTTTCTGAGCTGCGGATAACCGATATTAGACATCAGCCCATTGCATAAGCATATCCGGCCATCGACGCCCTCGGGCGAGCCGCCTTTTTTCTCATAAACATCGATCGGTTCCGCCGAGCACCGCCAGCCCACGCGGCCATCACTTTTCTTATACGCCTGGCGAAGATAGCCTAGATCGCAGATACGCGGGCGGGCCGCGTAGATATCCGGCTCCGAGAGAGTCCCCTTCAGACAAGCGAATTTGAACGGAAATCCCGTGGGGGACGCTGTCGGGCTAGTGAAGACTTCGGCTCCGCCATCTAAGACCGCCTGAATTATTTGTTGCTTCAACCAGGGCAGGAGGTTAGATTCCTTTGTCAGCGCGAAGGGGGTCCCAAGCTGGACTCCCGCAGCCCCGAGGGCCCTGGCCTCTTCGATGCGCTCTTTGTGTGCATACCCGCCTGCCAGCCAAAACGGGATGTCTAAGGCCACTATCTTCTTGAAATTTATCTGGTCCCGCGAACCGTAGACAGGCTCGCCGTTGTCATCTAGTTGCAGCTCGCCGCGGGGCGGCGCATTGTGGCCGCCGGCTGTCGGCGCCTCGATTACAAAACCATCTATCCGCCCAGTCGATTTCTTGGCCAGGGTCATCGCCAGAACCGTCGAAGCGATAATAGCCAGAAACTTAGGACGCGGCACTTCAGGGACCGCGCCGCTAAAGAAATCGGCTGGGTCTAGGCTGATCGTGAACTTATCGTCCGGCCCAGCCCCATCGACATCGAGACGCTGGGTGACAGCGCGCCCGCCGGCCAGGCTATCGAGAATACCCGGCACCTCCCGGGGGATCCCGGCGCCAATAGCCACATAATCGACCTCAGCCAGGACAGCGCCGTAGATTGCCGGCAGGTTTGCTACGCGCAATTTCTCCATATAATTGATGCCGACCGGATTGTCGTGCCCCTCTTTAGCCAGCCATACCTCGCAGAAATTGGCGACGATCGCCAACTCCTGCAGTGAACGCCGCGGCTCGGCGGCGTGCTGAGGTACCTGCTTGTAGGGTTTGTCGGCGGGTTTGCCCCCGTCTATGAAATAGCGCTCGACAACACGCTCGGCCACTTCGGGGGCCGGAAAGTGCTCGGCCGCCCGGCGCAGGTGCCCACCGGGATCACCGGCCTGCAACCGCCTGGCAAAGACAACATCCAGGATGGTGCCGGAGACCATACCTAGCTGACCGGTGACCGCGACGGCCCTGGCTAACTGCCATCCGGAGACCCCGACACCCATGCCGCCCTGAATTATGGTTAGATCGCTCAAATATATTACCTCACAGAAGTGTAATCGCCGTTTGCGAACGACACCCATTATCTAACGTTAGGGCTGTATTTACCAGGTATCAACGGAAGATTTGCTGGAAAAGCAGGAGGCGTCAGGTACGGGCTAATAAGATCGTCGATTCTTCCGTTTAGGCAGCTCATCGAGTTCTTTCCTGAGGGCCCGGACACTCACCCCGAGAAGAGGCGCCACGGCCACCGCGATACTCCAATTGTAGAAGTGACGCCAGCGTGCTCGAAACCAACTTACCATGGTTGCTAGATTAAACGTTGGTTTCCGCTCCGTCAACTATGGTTTCCGCCTGAATCGCAACCAAAGTTTCTGCCTCTAGTAAGATATGATCATGAGTATCGAGCTAGCCGAATTCATCCGCGAACGCCGACGGGAACTGCGAATCTCGCAAACCGAGCTCTCTCAACGCACGGGCGGGCGCCTTAGCCATACGACCATCGCCAATCTCGAAAAAGGCACCGATCCCCGCACCGGGAAACCGCGACACCCCAGAGCTGTGACCCTTCGCATCCTCGCCCCGGTCCTGGACAGCACTTACGAACACTTGGCAGCCCTCGCCGGGTATCTCGGTGCGAGCGAAAAGAAGAGCGTCTATGGCGCCGACGATCCGATTCTCGACGGCCGCCCGCTATCGAACGAGGAAAAAGCGATACTCCGGGCTGTACGCAGCAGCAAGACAGGTTCCTCTGACTAGCGGGTCGGCGTCAGAGCGCCCCAGGATCTCGCTGGTCACTCCCTCTTTTAACCAAGCCCGCTTCATCGAGGCCACGATTGAATCTGTTCTCTCTCAAGGCTACCCGGACTTAGAATACGTGGTGATCGACGGTGGCTCGACCGACGGCAGCGTCGACATCATCCGCAACCACAGCGATCGACTTACTTACTGGTCGAGCGCCCCGGACAAAGGTCAATACGCAGCTATTAACGAAGGATTCTCGCATACGTCGGGGGAGATAATGGCCTGGCTCAATTCCGACGACCTATACCTGCCGTGGGCCCTCGATATCGTCGGAGAGATCTTTGCTACCTTTCCACAAATCGAATGGATCACGTCCTCGTTCCCTCTCTACTGGGATGTTCAAAGTCGGGCCGTTGACTGCCGCTCGCGGCGCCATCACAGCCGCGGCGCTTTTCTCAAGGGCGAGAACCTGC
>DAOUYN010000203.1 GCA_030666075.1 Actinomycetes bacterium
CGGCCTGACTGCCCAAGATAACCGCCGGCACTGTCACGAACGGGATATTCCAAGGTATAGGGGCCGAGCCGGCTCCGGCATAAACGACATGGATAAGCGAAGCGAAGATGGCTGTCGAAGCCACTACTAGATGGCTCGTGCCGATAGCGACCCGGGTCGGCAGGCCGGACAAGATCATCGCGACGATCCCCATCTCCCCGATACCGAAACCAGCCGCGCCCTGGAAGAACCCGCCTGTGCTATAGCCCGCCAGACGCGTCCGAAAACCGGACTTTGTGCGGCAATAGCGATACGTCTTCCCCGCGTGACTGACCAGTTCCACCTGCTCGCCCTCGGGGACCCTCAGATCGACCACGTCCTGCTCGTGCTCATCCTGCCGTTTTTTGTGCAAATGCTTCTCGAAATTGACCAGGATGACTGAAGTGATAAGGAGCCCGGCGATCATGATGAACAGGATCGACTCGGGCAGATAAGTCGAAAGTGCCGCTCCGACCAAGACGAACGGCAACGCGCCAAGGATGGCGGCGAGGGCTATCTTGCGATCGACGAGCCCGAAAGCCAAAAAGGCCAAAGCGGAGCTCGAGAGACCGAAAGACTCTGTGACCAGACCGAGCTTTACGCTCTGTAAGGCGGTCAACTCTTGTGCCAGCAGCGGAAATATCAGGACAAAGAAGGGGACAAAAAGGGCCGCCCCACTGATACCGACGGTATTAACGGTCAGGGCGATCAGGAATGCGATCGGAAACATCCACCAGAATTCGAGCCAGAATTCGATCGAGCGGCCCTGCGCCCAGATGAGCGCCGCCCAGAAAACCGGGACGAGCGCGAAAACAAAGATCCGTTGATTGCGCATCGCGCTCGATGTCATTGAATATCCTGAAGATCAGGGCCGCGGCAGCAAGCCGACGCGCTCGACGATGCCAGCCACAGCCTCTTCCCACTCGATGGCCATAATATGGACCCCGGCGACACCTTCGACCTCTTTGAGTTCGTTGATGATGTCGACACAGATGCTGATACCCTCTTGTGCGGCGCTCTCGGCCCCCTTGAGGCGATCGATCAGCTCATCCGGAACGTCGAGACCGGGAACGTTCTTTTGCATATAGCGGGCCATGCCGACTGATTTCAATGGCGTGACACCTCCGAGGATATAAACCTTCTCGTGCAGACCCAGATCGCGAACCGCGCTCATCCACTCCTTGAACTTCGGCACGTTATAGATGATCTGAGTCTGGATGAATTTGGCCCCGGCGGCTACTTTCTTGGCCAAGCGCAGGGCCCGAAACTCGAACGGGTCCGCGAACGGGTTGGCGGCAGCGCCGATGAAAAAATCGGCCGTTGGTCCTTCTATCTCCTCGCCGCACTGGAAAACACGCCCTTCTCCGAGACCCCTCACCATGTCGAGCAGCTGCATCGAATCGAGATCGAAGACGTTCTTCGACTGCGGATGATTACCGAACTTCTGGTGGTCGCCGGTGAGACAGAGCAGGTTACGCGCTCCCAGGGCATACGCCCCAAGCAGATCGCTCTGCATGCCGATCCGGTTGCGGTCCCGACACGTCATTTGGATGACCGGCTCGATCCCTTCCTCCATGGCGATTGTTCCCGCGGCAATACTGGACATCCGCACGATCGCCGTCTGGCAATCGGTGATATTAACGGCATCGACGACGCCTTTTAGCAGCTTCGCTTTTTCCCTGACGACGCCGGCGTCAGCATTCTTGGGCGGACCCAGCTCGCCGGTGACGGCGAAAGCGCCGCTTTCTAGTACTTTTTCTAAATTGCTTCTGGTCATATCACTACTCCGGGCGCGGGATCTTCAGATCGTCGCGGACGATCTTACGCTGCCCGCCATCCCGGGCGCTAGTCCAATCTTTCGCCGGCTTCAATTCGGTTATCATATCGAGTCGGTCCTGGGCTTTGAGGCGCACATATATCTGGTGCCAGGCGCAGTCGATATCAGCCGCCACCACGCATTTGCCATCTTGCGAACCGCCGCAGGGGCCGTTGAGCATACTCTTGGCGCACCTGGCTATCGGGCAGATACCGCCCGTGTAAGCGAGAACGCAATTTCCGCAGCCGCCACAGTTCTCGACCCAGACGCCCTGTTCGACGGGGAGCCCCATGAAACTGGTATTGAGCCCGGGGACCACTAACTTCGGCGAGAAACGTTCGGCCATCAGCTGGACGCCGACCCCGCAGGCAGTCGAGACCACGACGTCGGCCGCTTCCACTTTGTCGGCGAGACCGTCGATGAACTCCCATTCACATTGGCGCACAGACATATCGACCTCTATCTTGACTTTGCGCCCGTCCTTGGCCGCTGCCAAGTCCAGCCCGGCCGCCAGGGCCTCTGTCTCCCGCTCCCCGCCGGCGAAGCAAACAGTGACACAACTACCGCAACCGACGACCAGCAGCTTCCGATGTTCTTTAGTGAGCTTGATTATCTCGTTAATAGGTTTTTGTTCAGCGATTATCATAGTTGCTCTTTGATGATCTCGGCCAGGCTTGTCTCCTGATTTATCTCATAGGTGACGAGTCGGTCGCCGCCGATACCGATGCCGTCGAGTAGCGTCCGCACGTAATCAACCCGCCGCCCGGCCAGACCGTTGCCGCTCTTATAGTGGCAATAGTTGCCGGCGCAAAGTGTCAGGAAGACCTTGTCAGCGCCGTCCTGAAAGGCCCGCAGGATATCGACCGGGGCCAAGCGAGCCGGACAGAGCACCCGCACTACCCGGACATTTCCGGGCAGA
>DAOUYN010000114.1 GCA_030666075.1 Actinomycetes bacterium
GGCGTTCAAGTCACTTTTGATACCGTAGCCGCGGATGGAAACACGACGGTGACCGCGGGAGCCGGACCGGGCGGGAACCCAGCCGGCTTCACGCTCTTGGGGAGCAGCTTTGACATCACTACGACCGCCGGTTTCTCGGGCAATATAGTCGTTACCGTCCCATACGATGAAGGATCGGTCATCGGCGACGAGGCCGACGTAAAACTCTTCCGGTGGAACGGCGGCGGCTGGCAAAATGTGACAGACTCGGTAAACACGAGCGCGAACACGGTCACGGGCAGCTATACATCGCTGTCTTGGTGGGAGGCAGGAGCTCCGATCTTTGTTCCGCCAACGGGAGTAAACACCAGCCTGCTCGGGGCGTTGAGCCTGATGCTCATGGGCTCTGGAGGAGCGATTCTTGGAAGGCGGTTTTCGTTCAAGCCCTGAAGGCTCTTTTCGATAACGAACTCTTAAAAGAGCCTCTGCCACAGAGGCTCTTTGTTATTGGCTGGCCAAGGTCACACGTACTATTGCTTTATGTTTCACCGAAAATCCGCTATTTTAGCATGGTAATGACTCCGTCTCTGAGTGAAGTGATTTGGTAGACAACAACCTGCTGCTCGACCGATATCAAGTCATCGATACCCTCGGGGAAGGCGGCTTCTCCAAGGTCGTCCGGGCCTTGGATACAAAGATGGAGCGCGAGGTCGCCGTCAAGATCATCCCCGCCTCCAAAAAGACCGCCGTTCGGGCTCTGCGCGAGGCCAAGACAGTGGCGCTCCTCAATCACCCGAATATCGTCACTCTCCATGAATTCGAAGAGCAAGATGATTACTATTATCTGATCATGGAGGTAGTCGAAGGACGCTCGGTTGCCGACATGCTCAACGAGTATGAGCGTTTTCCGGCTGAAATGGCCGCCGCAGTCGCCATGAGCGTCTGCGAAGCGCTTGAATGCGCCCACACAAATGATGTCATCCACCGCGACATCAAGCCGGGCAATCTACGGATAATGGACGACGGCCGGGTCAAAGTAATGGACTTTGGCATAGCCCGGTTGCGCAGCGCCGCCAAGACTAGCGGCATCACAACGGACGGCGAGATAGTAGGTACGTTTGCCTACATGTCGCCGGAACAAAGCAGCGGCGAACAGATCGATGAACGCTCTGATATATTCTCAATGGGCGTCCTCCTGTACGAACTGACCACCAGCCACTTGCCTTTCGAGGCCGATACTCCGGCGGGGACGATATACAAGATCATCAATGACGACCCGGTGCCCCCGGTAGAATACGGCCCGGGCATATCTCAAGCTTTGAGCCAAGCGATTCTCAAAGCGCTCTCAAAGGACCCGCAGGAACGCTTTGCTACGGCCGCCGAAATGAAGGCGACCATCGAGCGGTGCCGCGAAAACCGGGAGGCTCCAGCCGCCGCTATCCAGGCAGCGATGAGCAAGCTCCAGCCGCCGCGAAAGAACGAGGGGCTCGGCGCCGTCGCCACTTTTAGAAACCGACTGAGATTTTGGACACAGGAGTACGAGGACACCCTTGTCGTCAGCGGAATGGCCGCCGGCAGTGCTTTGGTGGCTACCTGGGCAACTACTTATCTACCATTCATGGACGCGTCCGTAAAACTGTTCGCTCCGCTGATTACGTTCTTTGCGGCGCTTTTCGTCCCACCGCTGGGTCTGGCGTTGGTTTTAGGCTTGATCACAGCCGGACTTTGGCATCAATCAATATTCCTGGGAGCCATTTTCTTAGCGGTCGCCATCGTCTATTGGCTGACCCTGGGACGGGGCTTCCCGCAGTTTGCGATCCTGCCGCTGCTGGCGCCGGCGCTGGCCTGGCTGCAGATTCCATTCTTGATGCCGCTGGCTATCGGGGTGATGTTCGGCCCGGCGCTGGCCGCTTTCTTGGCCGCTTTTGCAGCCGTAGCTTTGGCTATCGCGGAGCTCCTGGGGCCCGGATTCGCCGGCGACCTAGGTTTTACCTGGACCATCAGTGCGACCCCTGAACTTATCAAGGACTTCCCTTTCAATAATCAGATCGAGGACACCCGGGTCTTTGCCGACTACTTCGTGAGCCAACCCTGGCTGGGAGCTCAGATAGGGCTGTGGGCGGCCGTCGCCTTAGTGATGGGTTTTGTCCGCGGCCTCAAGAATGAATACGCTCCTTTTGTCGCTCTCGGGATAGGGACGGCCGGGATGTACCTGGGATATCGAGTGATCTCCGACATGCTCGGTGTGGAGCTCGAAACCAGCACATCGTTGATAAACCCGCTTCTTTTGTCCGTCTCGGTTCTAGTGGCGTTGATGTTCCTCTTTTGGCATCCAAGGCGTTCGTGACATGGCCATCTTTCGTGAAATAGAGCGGCGCCTGGAAAACCTCGTGGAGGGCTTCTTCACCCACCGGTTCAGCTCTGCCCTGCAGCCCGTCGAACTCGCCCACAAACTAGCGTCCGAGACTGACCGCAAGCGACAAGTGAGTGTCTCGCAGACGTACGCGCCTAATGTTTTCATGATCCACCTTTCACCCGAAGACTTTGACGAGTTGGACGCCTTCCAGCAGGCCCTGGCGCACGAACTGACAGCGTATGTGAAGGCCCACGCCGAGCAGAAAGGCTACCGTTTCACCGGCTCCGTCCATATCTCAGTGGCGCCCGAAGCCGAGCTCCGACGCGGCGAGAGCGTCATCCACAGCCATATCGAAGAGATCGACCTGAGCATGCCGTCAGGTGGTACCCAGATCATATCCAAGCGAGAGCTGAAGGAGGCCATCAATGTCTCCCCCAAAGGACGATTGGTAGAAACAGACAGCGGGGTCGCGCATGATGTCGGGGCCAGCACGACGATCGGGCGACGCGGCGACAATACTATCGTCCTGGCCCATCAGGGTATCTCCCGATATCACGCCCGCATCGAAGCCGACCAGGATGATTTCTTCTTAATCGACCTCGATAGCACCAACGGCACCTCTCTTAACGGCGAGGAGATCGGCCGTGTCAAGCTCGTCAGCGGCGACACCCTGACTCTCGGCCCGGTCGAGATGAGATTCGACTTGTTGGAACAGTGACTGAAACCTGGCTGGCCCTCGCCAACTATGGGTTCCTGGCCCTCCTCTACGCCTTTCTCTTCTGGGCGGTCCGCGTCGTCGCCCTGGAAGCAAAGCGACTACCGTCTAGCAAGCCGGAGGCCAGACTGCTAGTCGAGTCCGAGACAGGCGAGAGGCGCACTTTCAATCTAAGCAAGGCGGTCACAATGGGGCGCCTACCCGATAACGATATTGTCATAGAGGACTCGGCGATTTCCGCCCGGCATTCGGGGATCACTCAGCGTCGGGGCCATTGGTGGCTCGAAGACCTGGGAAGCTCCAACGGTACGTGGCTGAACGAAACCCGCCTGATCGAGCGCCTCCGGCTCGACGACGGGGACTGCATCCGGCTCGGCCGGACGACGATCACTGTAGACTTGGAGGACGGAGAGTGATGCGCAGCGTCGGGCTGACAGATATCGGCCGCGTACGCACTGAGAACCAGGATGCCTTAGTGGCGGATGGACCCCTACTGGCGGTCGCCGATGGCATGGGCGGCCACGCCTCTGGGGCCCGGGCCGCTAAAGCGGCGGTCGACGCAGTTCGCCACAACGTCAGCACCGAAAAGCGCCGTCCGAAAAGCGCCATAAACCGAGCTTTCATCCGCGCCAACCGGGCCATCCGCAAAATCAGTGCCGACGAAGGTCACGAGCGCATGGGAACAACCTTGACCGTCGCCTCCGTTCAAAACGGGATCGTCTGGATCGGCCACGTCGGCGACAGCCGCGCTTATCTGTTACGAGACGGTCAACTTTCCCAGCTGACCACCGACCACTCGCTAGTAGGAGAACTGGTGCGCAGCGGGCAACTCTCCCCCGATAAAGCGCGCTCACACCCGAAACGCAACGTCATCACCAGGGCTGTCGGTACCGACCAACAGATCCGCCCGGATATCTTCTCGCACACCGTCCGCCCGGGTGACCGTCTCATCCTGTGCAGTGACGGCCTTACGGGCGGCGTGGATGACCGACAGCTGGCCGAGCTGGCCTCGACGAAACGCCCGGCGCAAGCAGCAGCGACTAAACTAGTGGAGGCGGCAAACCGGGCCGGAGGAACCGACAATATCACGGTTGTCATCGGTGATATCGAGACCGTGGAACCCCCCTCTCGCTCCCGCGCCGCCCTATTCGTTGTTGTCGCAATAGTGCTAACTGCCCTGGCCGTCGGCGGGGCCGACTATTGGCTGGACAATAATTATTATCTGAC
>DAOUYN010000050.1 GCA_030666075.1 Actinomycetes bacterium
GCTGCTTGAGGTCTATCCGACCCCGGGTGAGACCGTATCTTCGGCGGTGCCGCGCTTTACGGCTAAATGGCTGGCCGTACCCGGGGTGCGCATCAGTTCTTTACAGTTAACGATAGACGGAGAGGCGAGAGAGTTGGAGCCGCCGGCGTCCGGGACCGGCTTTGCCTTTCAATGGGACAGTGAGCTTGCCGAGGGCGATCATGAAGTGCGTCTGGAAGTCGTTTACGCTATGGGCGCGGCCCGCAAGATCGACACCTCATGGGAGTTCGCGGTCGATACCGAACCCCCGCCGCTTGCCCTCGATAGTGGAGAAAGCTTTTTTGTCAGTCCGGCCGTCAGCGGGGAAGTGGCGCTCGTCAGTGAGCCGGGCGCCCGGTTGACGGCTAAGCTCAACGATAGAGAGGTCGAGATCGGCTCTGTGGGCGCCGATGGCGGATTCGATATTGGCCTGACGGGCCTGGCCGAGGAGAACGTGCTGCGGGTGACGGCGGCCGATAGTGTCGGCAACCACCGCTCGCTGACTATCCCGGTCATCCTGGACGAGACGACCCCCGTGATCGAATCATTCAGTCCGGCCGAGGGCGAAGTCGTCCGCGAGTCGGCCCCCAAAGTCGAAGTCGCCTTTTCCGAAGGCGAATCGGGGATGCGTTCGATCGAGCTTTCGATCGACGGTACGACGGCGGTGACCCAGGGAGACGACGGCACTAAAAAGCTGGTATATCTCGGCGAGCTGTTGTCCGACGGCGAGCACACGGCCACCGTCTCCGGAACAGACTACGCGGGCCGAAAGGTAGAGAAGGAGTGGAAGTTCTCTATCGATACCCGCCGGATAGTCGTCAGCCGCTACTCGCGGCGTCTTTATTACTACCAAAACGGAAGATTGCAGCGGACCTATGGGGTCGCGGTCGGTATGCCCAGGTATCCGACGCCCGGCGGGAGCTGGCGGATAGTGAACAAGCAGATCAACCCCAGCTGGCGCAATCCCGGGAGCGCCTGGGCCAAAGATATGCCGCCGGTTATCGGGCCTAGCTGGAGCAACCCGCTCGGAGTGCGGGCTATGGCGCTCAATGCCGGAAATATCCTGATCCACGGGACCTCGAATTATGGCAGCATCGGGACGGCCGCTTCACATGGCTGCATCCGGATGCGCAACTCCGATATCGTCAACTTCTTTCCGCAAGTGGGTATCGGGGTGCCGGTCGATGTCATTTGACGCGGCGGTCCGTTTCCCTTAGGGCCAGCGGACCGGCACTTGGCGCCTGGCAGCAGATCATGCTGGCCACTTGGCCGAGGGTGGAGAAAAGAGGATAATGGTTGACGTGATCGGCGAATGAGTTCGGTTCGCCGCCAAAAAACAGGAGGTATGGATGGAGCTCATCGTCGCGGCCGGCATCATTGTGTTCTTGGTAGTCGTTTTTGTGGCTATCTACAATCGCTTAGTCAACTTGCGAAACCGGATAGACAACGCCTGGTCGCAGATAGACGTTCAGCTCAAGAGACGCTATGACCTGATCCCGAACCTGATAGAAACGGTCAAGGGTTATGCTAAGCATGAGAAAGAGACCTTCGAGAACGTTACCAATGCTCGAGCTCAAGCGGTCGGCGCCGGGAGCGTCGGAGAACAGGCCGGCGCGGAAAACATGCTCACCGGGGCATTGCGTTCACTCTTCGCTGTCGCGGAGAACTACCCCGACCTCAAGGCAAACCAGAATTTCTTGATGCTCCAGGAAGAACTGTCCGGCACGGAGAGCAAGATAGCTTTCTCGCGCCAGTTCTATAACGATACGGTCATGACGTTCAATACGACCATCCAGACTATTCCGAACAACATCATCGCCGGCATGTTCGGCTTTGCCGAGCGCGATTATTTCGAGATCGACGAGGGCTCGCGCGCGCCCATCAAGGTCGATTTCGGGTCAGAGTAAAGGCCGCTCGTGTACGAGCAGATCGCCGGCAATGTCCGTCGATCGTGGATACTTATCCTCAGCTTCGTCCTCCTGATAGCCGCCATCGGCTGGGTCTTCGGGCAGGCTTTGGGTTACGGCAATTTCGGCCTGGTCTTCGCGCTTATCTTCGCGTTCATCTTCGTTTTGATCGGCTACTATAGAAGCGACCGGATCATCCTCTCGATGAGCGCGGCGCGCGAGGCCGACCCGAAGCGCTATCCGTTCTTGCACCATACGGTCGAAGGCCTGGCGTTGGCCGCGGGCGTGCCCAAGCCCAAGGTATATATCATCCCCGATACAGCGTTGAACGCCTTTGCCGCCGGCCGAGACCCCGAACATTCAGTCGTGGCCGTCACCGCCGGTCTCTTGGAAAAACTGGACCGCCTGGAGCTCGAAGGGGTCATCGCCCACGAGATGAGCCACATCAAGAACTATGACATTCGCGTCATGACGCTGACCGTCATGTTGGTCGGGGTCATCGTCCTGATGAGCGACTGGATGCTGCACAGCTTCTGGTGGGGCGGCGGGCGGCGCCGCAGCGGGGGCGGGGACCGCAACGGTGCCGGATTCGGAATAATGATGATAGCGGGTCTGGCGTTGGCCATCTTGGCGCCCCTTTTTGCCAACCTGATCCGCTTGGCGGTCTCGCGCCAACGCGAGTATCTTGCCGATGCCAGCGGGGCGATGCTGACAAGGTATCCACCCGGATTGGCTTCGGCGCTGCGGAAGATCTCCGCCGATGACGAACCGCTGGAAGTGGCCAATAAGGCGACGGCCCACCTATACATCGGCGCCCCGAACCAGGTCGGCGTGCGCGGGAAGACTGTCCAATTGATGGCCACTCATCCGCCGATGGCCGAGAGGATAAAGCGGTTAGAGGGAATGGGAGATATAGCCAAGCAATAAGAACGTCCGCGGATCGAGGAGGGAACGGTATGACTCAAGTGTGGGAGCACAACGGCTACCAGATCGACGAGGGGTTCAAGCCCCGCGACGGGAACTTCAAGTCTGATTACTATCAGTACTTCTTTCTCGTAAAAAAGGACGGAGAGCGGGTGATGAAGTTCTGCATCTGGAGCCCCAGGGAATTTATCGACGGAGCGATCGAAGGCACGCAAAAACCGGTCGATTACCTGCGCTCAAGGGCATTGCCTAAAATCAAGACCAGGATAGATGAAGGCGTCTTCGAGAACACTTTGCTGGAGCTGACCGCCGCCGGACATCGGCTGGTTCCTTTGGATCGTATCGGCAAAAAGAAGGAATAGTGCAATAATAGCGACGATGGATGAGAGCGAGCAAGATAAGATAACCGACGGCGCCCAGGTAAGCGAGGAGTCGATAGAGAAACCGGGCCGGGCGCGCGTCATCGCCTACATGGCGGCTAACGTCGTCGGCATTGCCTTGATAATCGTCGGGGTCTCGTTGTTGTTTTGGGTCGGCCGTCCATATATGTCGCTTTACCTTTCAGGCTCGACCAAAGTCGCCTACCAAGCAAAGGCGGATGGGCCGGCGCCGAAGGATAATCGCATCATCATTCCCGGGGTACTCGTTGACGCTCCGATCATAGAGGGCTTCACGGAGGAGGCGCTGGAGATCGGGATCGGGCGGGTCGTCGATAGCGCCCCCCCGGGGACGAAGGGCAACGCCATCATGGCGGGCCACAACTATGCCTACTTCGTCAGTGGCGATCAGAACCTGTTCTCTCTTCTTCACTTGATCGACAAAGACATGTCGATCTATGTCTTCTGGGAGGGGCATCGCTACACCTATAAAATGGTCGACAAGAAGACCGTGGCCCGCGACGATCCGAGCATCCTTTTGCCGACCTCCTATGAGCAGCTGACGTTGATCGCTTCCGCTTCGAGCTGGGACTCGGCGACCATCTCGTCCACCCGGCGGCTGTTGGTCCGGGCGAAGCCGGTCAAAACCCCTAAGAAGTAGACCCCTTAGGCGGGATCGGTTGGGGGTGTGAGCACCTTACGAGTGTTCATCAGAAATATGAAGACAAGAAGACCCTTGGCCAGATCGGCAACGAAAAACGGCCAAAGCCAATCGATGAATGTCGGCCCGTAAGGCACCTTCAACGCCACTATAGGCACCCCCAGCCCTATCATGTAGATCAGGAATACCGAGCCCCAGACCGCCGCGCTGATGGAAGCGAAGTCATATCTCTTGGAGTACTCCACGACGCGACCGGCCAGATAACTCGCGGCCACGAAACCCATCAGCCAGCCCGCTTTGAGTCCAGTCCTGGCAAAGAGCGGCGAAGCACCGATAGCCGGGGTCGGGAAGGTCGGCGCCAGTTCATTAAAGAGAGGTAGGCCGAGAAGGCCGAGAAAGATAAATAAGATCTGGCTGAGCGGACCGCGAGTGCTGCCGAGCAGCGCGCCGGCAAGGATCACGGGAATGATCTGCACAGTGTTCGGATGGTAAGGTAAGAACGGTATCTTAATTGCCCCGCCGACAGCTGTTAGCAGGGCAAACAATGACACAAGTATGATGTTGACCGCTGCTTTGTTCACTTCATTACCATTAGTAGGACCTGGTTATTATATCATTCTGAGCAACCGACTTGGCTTTACTCCCGGTATTCTTCATTAGTCCTTCACCACTTAACTAACAACCGATGATAATCTCTTTTCGGACAAGCGTGAGCCAACAGAAAGGAAAATATCCATTGAGAGGGACTCTACGCATAGGCAGACTCCTAGTTCTGGGTGCAACCGTCTTTTCACTACTCCCGGTTGGTCCTTCGTTGGCCGGCGCTCCGGTCGAAGCGGACCAGGCTATGGAACTGGAGGTGCCGGGGATCATCGATGATTTCAATGTCGGGGCAGTCGGGTCGGGCGAAGATCAGGTCGTGCCGACAGGTTTCAGTTCGGGGTATCGACTTTACCACCTGGACATCTCGAAGCTAGCGGCCCTCGAAGGGGAATACGATCAAGCCGTGATAGGTTCTATTATCGAAGATGTGGGTGAGTGGGTATATCCGCTCATCGATGAGACCGGCAAAGTCGTCTCCTCTGCCTCGATCCGTAAAGATGACGAGGGTTGGGGCCTCGTGGACCTGCCGACTTATTCGAGCAACGACGCCGTCGCATTCAGTGCGGACGAGCCGGCAGTCCGCGAATATCTGGTTGCCCAGGGCGTAGAGGATGTGCGAGACATCAAGGTCGCGCATCTTAATATGGGATGGCAATACATCATGGATCTGCTTTTGTTCGAATCGGCGGGAGAGCCGTACATCATACCGCTATCAAGAAACTTCGGGGACCTGCATTTAGAAAATAAGAAAGTCTATCGGGCAGCCGAACTCTTGGAAGCGCTGGCCGCGAAGGATATGGAGATGAGCGACGCGTCCGCAAAAAGTACACTTCAGATTTCAGGAAGCACTGCGGAGCGTGAGGCCCAAGAGACAGCGCCGGCTCCAGTGGCGCTGCGATACCTGCCGGCCGTCGCGGTCGCGATTCTAGCGGGCGGGATCGCTTTAGTTTTTCGGCGCCGAGCAAAACATCAATGATTGATATTGGATCCAATCGCCTGGCTTGCGCTGAAGCATTGTAGCCTCTAACCTCGTGTTGACAAGGCCAAACCGCCCGTGCTAACTTGTGCTCAGTTGTATATCTCATCAAGAGTGGCGGAGGGAACTGGCCCTGTGATGCCCGACAACCGGTCTTTCGAGAGAAAGGCAAGGTGCCAAGTCCAGCTCGTGTAAGATCACGGGGGAGATGAGTGGAGGCGCAAAACGCGGCATTCCTACCTTTTTCCCTTGTGGAAAAAGGTATTTTTTATTTGAAGGGAAAGGTCGAATTGTCGTTCATAGAAGGTCTTAAGTGCCGCGAGTGCGGTCGTGAGTATCCGATCGAGCCGATCCATGTCTGTGAGTTCTGTTTTGGTCCGCTCGAAGTCGTCTATAACTATGACGAGATCGCCGCAACGGTCAGCCGCGAGCATATCGAAAGCGGGCCGGCCTCTATCTGGCGATATGCGGAGCTTTTGCCCGTCAGTCAGGATGCTCCACGAGTAGATCTCGGTGTGGGTTTTTCTCCGCTGGTAAAGGCGGACAACCTCGGTCGCAAGCTGGGGCTTAACAATCTGTACGTGAAGAACGACACTCAGAACCCCACCTTTTCTTTTAAGGACCGGGTGGTTTCGGTGGCATTGACGCGGGCCCGGGAGTTCGGGTTCGATGTAGCTGCCTGTGCTTCGACCGGGAACCTGGCCAATTCCGTGGCGGCCCATGCCGCTAAAGCGGGCATGAAGGCATATGTCTTTATCCCTGCCGATCTGGAGCAAGGGAAAGTGCTGACGACCGCCGTATACGGTCCGAACCTGGTGTCAGTCGACGGCAACTATGATGAAGTAAACCGTCTATGCGCCGAGATCGCCAGCGAATACAACTGGGCGTTCGTCAATGTCAATATCAGGCCGTACTATGCCGAGGGTTCGAAGACGATCGCGTACGAGACAGCGGAGCAGCTGGGGTGGCGGGCGCCGGAACACGTGGTGCTGCCGGTGGCCGGAGGCACCCTGCTGCCGAAGGTCTGGAAGGGGTTCAGGGAACTACACGAGCTCGGGCTGATCCCCGAACTCCCGTCGCGGGTATACGCGGCACAGCCTGAGGGGTGCTCGCCTGTGGTGGACGCGATCCGGGAGGGAACTGACATCATTCGCCCGGTTCGCAGTCCTCAGACAATCGCTCTCTCCTTGGCCATCGGCAATCCG
>DAOUYN010000205.1 GCA_030666075.1 Actinomycetes bacterium
TCCGCGGGCAACGCACACATACAAATGCACGGACGCGCAAAGGGCCCCGCAAGCGGGTCGGCGCGAAATTAAAATAAGATGATGACGAATGTGACAGAAACGGAAGAGGGGTAGAACGTTAGTTGGTGAAGAAGAAAGGAACCAAGGCCAGAACTAAGAAACGGGAAAAAAAGAATGTCCCGGTTGGCCAAGCCCATATCAAATCAACATTCAATAACACGATAATCTCGATATCTGACAGCCAAGGCAATACGTTGAGCTGGGAGAGTTCCGGGAGTGTTGGTTTCAAGGGATCGCGTAAGAGCACACCGTTCGCCGCACAAAGAGCGGCGGAGTCCGCGGCTAAGAAGGCCCAGGAACACGGGGTCAAGAAGGTCGAAGTATTTGTTAAGGGTCCGGGTTCCGGCCGGGAGACGGCCATCAGGTCGCTACAGGCCGCTGGACTGGAAGTTGGCGCGATCAACGATGTTACGGCAGTGCCGCACAACGGTTGCCGGCCGAAGAAGCGCCGCCGGGTCTAGCGCGCTAAGCAAAGGAGTACGAATTGGCCAGATATTCAGGTCCAGTATGCAAAATATGTCGTCGCGAGGGGATGAAGCTCTTCTTAAAAGGAGAGCGATGCCTGAGCGACAAATGCGCTTTCGAGCGCCGTCCATACCCGCCGGGTGAGCACGGGCGACGCCGGATAAAGCCTTCAGAGTATCAGAAACAGTTGCGGGAGAAACAGAAGGTCAAGAGGACATATGGCCTGATGGAGAAACAATTCCACGGCTACTATAAGAAAGCGGCGCAGAAGAAGGGCATCACCGGCGAGAACCTCATGATTATGCTGGAGACGCGGTTTGATGACGTCATCTACCGGTCCGGGTTCGCCTTTTCACGCCCCGAAGCCCGTCAACTTGTGCGCCACGGACACTTCACGATCAACGGTCGCCGGGTAAATATCCCGTCTTACCGACTGCGCGCCGGCGACATCTATGGCGTGGGCGAGAAGAGCAAGGCTACCGAGCGCATCAAGGAAGCCGCCCTGGCGACGAGCAAGGGCGAGGTTCCCGAATGGCTTGACGTCGACGCCAAGAACGCCACCGGCAAAGTCAGAGATTTGCCGACACGTGAACAGATTTCCATGCCGGTCAAAGAGCAGCTCATCGTCGAGCTGTACTCAAAATAGTCCATAGAGGGGGAAGATATAAATAGTGATTGAGTTTAAGCGACCGCATATAGTGATTGATGAGGTCAGCGACAATGTCGCTAATTTCGTCGTTGAGCCGCTGGAGCGCGGATTCGGGTACACGTTGGGTAATTCCATGCGCCGGGCTCTACTCTCCTCGATGCCAGGAGCCGCCGTTACCACGATCCGCATCGAGGGTGTCGATCATGAATTCACGTCCATCAAAGGTGTTCAGGAAGATCTAACCGACATCATCCTAAATATCAAAGGGATGGTAGTTAAGATGAACGGAGAGGACGAGGCCAGGCTGACTCTCTCCGCGAAAGGACCGGCCGAAGTGACTGCCGGCGATATTTCACTGCCGGCTGGTGTGGAGATTGTCAATAAAGATCTGCCGTTGGCGACTTTAAATAAAACCGGCAAGATCGAGGCTGAGTTCACTGTTGAGAAGGGCCGCGGCTATTCGTTGGCCGAGCGCAACAAGAAGGAGACAGACGCGATCGGCGTCATCCCGGTGGACTCATTGTTCACGCCCATCAAGCAGGTCTCCTTCAGGGTCGATCACACACGTGTCGGTCAGCGGACCGATTACGATAAGCTTTCTTTGTCAGTGGAGACGAATGGTAGTCTTACGCCCATGGAAGCGGTCAGCAAGGCCAGCCAGATCATTAACGAGCACATGTATTTATTTGCCGAGCCTGGTGAGGAAGAAGAGCTGGTAAGTGTCTTTGCGGCCGATGAAAGCCAAAAAGAGCCGGCCCTCAACTCGCCGATAGAGGACTTGGAGTTGTCGGTCCGTTCGTATAACTGCCTGAAACGTCAGGGCATCGACTCCCTCCAAGAGCTTCTGGATTGTTCCGAAATAGACCTGATAAATATCCGGAACTTCGGATCGAAGTCGATCGAAGAAGTAAAAGCCAAGCTGAGTGAACTCAGCTTGGGACTGAAAGCGTCGAAGTAGGAGAAGATGAGACACCAGAAATCAGGCCGGAAACTCGGGGCCAATGCCAGCCATCGTCGGGCGATCTTAAGAGGTCTCGCTGCTCAGATCATTGAGCACGGCCGGATAAAAACGACGGAGACCAAGGCCAAGGAAGTACGGCCGGTCATAGACAAGTTCATCACGCTGGCCAAACGAGGCGATGTCAGCGCCAGGCGGCAAGTGTTGGGCGAGATCAACAATCGCGATCTGGTCCATAAGCTCTTCAGCGAGGTGGCCGAGAAGTACGCCGACCGCAGTGGCGGCTATACACGGATATCAAAACTGGGACCGCGCCAGGGCGACGGCGCTCCAGAGGTTTTCATAGAGCTCGTTTAATCACTAATTAAGAATTCAGGGGACACCCTGCTTAATTGTTCACTTTGAAAGACAATTAAGTATGGTGTCCCTTAATTTCTCCTCTGCTATAATTTTCAACATGTCCATCGAGCTGAGGGACACCTCATTCAAGTATAGACTTTCGGGCGGCGAAGAGATCGAAGCGCTTGCCCCGACCTCATTGTCAGTGGAATCCGGGGCGTTCGTCGCGGTTGTTGGAGCCAATGGGTCCGGG
>DAOUYN010000082.1 GCA_030666075.1 Actinomycetes bacterium
ACACGTGGTGGTGCCGATCGCTTCGGGCTCGCTGCTGACTAAGGTCAAGAGGGGCTTCGACGAGATGGCCAGGATCGGACTTATCGATGAGGTCGTGACCAAGATCTCGGGAGCTCAAGCCGATGGGTGCGCGCCGGTGGCCACGGCTTTCAAGGCCGGCGTAGATGTCATCAAACCGATCAAACCGAAGACGATCGCTAAATCGCTGGCTATCGGTAACCCTGCCGATGGCTACTATGCTTTGAATGCGGTCAACGGGACCGGCGGCTCTATTGAGTCTTCAAGCGACGAGGAGATAGTATCGGCGATGAGGTTGCTCGCCGAGACCGAGGGCATCTTTACGGAGACGGCCGGCGGTGTAACGGTGGCGGCCTTAAAGAAGCTGGCAGAAACGGGTAAGATAGGACCGAACGAGGTAACCGTAGCCTATATCACGGGCCTGGGGTTGAAGACTCTTGAAGCGCTGGTCGGAAAAGTCGGACCTACGGCTGAGATCGGCACTAAGATAGGGGATTTCCAGCAGGCATTCGATCTATAGAAACTAGGAGGACACGTGGAAGTAAGAGTGAGAATACCTTCGCCTTTGCGTAATCTGACAGGCAATGAAGGGGAAGTAACAGCGAGCGGCTCCAATGTTCGGGAACTCATCTCCGACCTGGAGAGCAAGTACCCGGGCATGCAAGAGAGGCTCTGTGATGAGACCGGCGAAGTTCGCCGTTTCGTCAACGTTTTTGTCGGGGAAGAGGATATCCGTTTCCTTGGCGGTCTCGACACGCCGCTCGATGCCGGGATCGAAGTATCTATAATCCCGGCCATGGCCGGCGGCTCTTGAGCGATCCGGTTAGACTTTTTCGAGTGAATAAATGATAATGCGCCCATGTTGACGACGTCGGCAAAAATCCGGCGCCCCTTACGGGCCGTCCGGTTTGGTCGGGCCATTGCGGTCATAGTGCTACTGGCTGCGCTGCTCGTCGGTTGCGCCAGGAGTGGTGAGCAGGCGGCTTCCGAGTCATCCGGCTCTCAGGCGGGCGGGCCGAGTTCGATCAAGGTCGAAAGCGGCCTGAGCGCCTACGAACGCGGTGATTTCGAGACGGCCGTCGCCGACTTGGAAGCGGCGGTGGACAAAGATCCGAAAAGCGTTGCCGCCCGGACAGCTCTAGGCCAGAGTTACGAAGCCGTCGGCAAGCTCAAGGACGCCGAAGAATCCTACCGGGCCGCGCTCAAGCTCGACCCGAACCTTCCTCGCACCCAGTACAAGCTGGCGATCATACTAAAAAGCAAGGGACGCCCGGAAGATGCGATCAAAGAATTGGAAGCGGCGGTCGTTGCCGATCCTGTTTTTTCCGCCGCCCGCTTGATCTTGGGCGATCTCTATGCCGATACCGGCGATAAGGAGAGCGCTGCTGCCGAGTATCAAGCGGTGATCGATTTAAAGCCCTTCGGGATCGACCTCAAACAGGTCGAGTCGAAACTGGCTGAAGTCCAGTAAACCCCGGCTAAGTGATATAATCTTCTGCGCATGGAACTAGATAATCTACGCAATTTTTGCATCGTCGCCCACATCGACCACGGCAAGTCTACTCTCGCTGACAGGTTGCTTGAATTCACCAATACAGTTTCTAAGCGCGAGATGGTCGAGCAGGTGCTGGACAGCATGGACCTTGAGCGTGAAAGAGGTATCACTATCAAGGCGCAGGCGGTCAAGCTTGAGTACCATGCCGATGACGGTCGCGACTATATTATCAATCTGATCGACACTCCGGGTCACGTCGATTTCAGCTATGAAGTCTCTCGGAGCTTGGCGGCGTGCGAGGGCGCGCTCCTGGTAGTCGATGCTTCTCAGGGCGTCGAGGCCCAGACCGTGGCCAACGCTCATCTCGCTATCGAGAGCGGGCTGGAATTGGTGCCCGTCATCAACAAGGTCGACCTGCCGAGTGCCGACCCGGAAATGGTCAAACGCGAACTTGAGGAGGGCTTAGGCGTGGATGCGGCCGAGACCGTCAGTGTCAGCGCCAAGACCGGCGAGGGGACCAAGGAGGTCCTGGAGGCGATCATCAGACTGATGCCGCCGCCGCAAGGAGACCCCGATGCTCCGCTCAAAGCCCTTGTTTTCGATTCAAGCTATGACCCGTATCGGGGCGTCGCTATCTTCGTGAGAATCATTGACGGCTCTATAAAGAAACATGACAAAATAATGATGATGGCGACCGGACGGGTCGCGGAAGTCGAGAGCGTGGGCGTATTCGAGCCCGATATGAAGCCGGTCGAGCAGCTGCATGCGGGAGAGGTCGGCTATGTCTTTGCCAGCATCAAGAATGTGCAGGAAATACGCGTCGGTGACACGCTGACCGGCGCGAAGGTTCAGGCCGCCGAGGCGCTGCCGGGGTACGACGAAGCCAAATCGATGGTCTTTTGCGGCATCTTCCCGATAGACGGCGGCGAGTACGCCAATCTCAGAGATGCTCTGGAAAAGCTAAAACTCAATGATGCCTCCCTCAACTTTGAGCCGGAGACCTCGACCGCCTTAGGTTTTGGTTTTCGTTGCGGTTTCTTGGGCTTGCTTCACTTGGAGATAGTCAAAGAGCGCCTGGAGCGAGAGCACGAACTCCAACTACTGGCGACAGCGCCGAGTGTGGCGTATCGCCTGGAGATGACGGATGGTTCGGAAATATTTATCAAGAATCCATCCGACTACCCGTCGAAGGGGGTCGGCTCTATCGAGGAACCCTTTATTTCCGCAACTATCCTGACTCCGCCGGACTACATGGGCGCGGTCATGGAGCTGTGCCAGGACCGGCGCGGCAGTTTGGTCGATGTCTCTTATCTGAGCGAGGGCCGGGCGCAGATCAAGTACGACTTACCCTTGGCTGAAGTGGTCCTAGACTTTTACGACCAGCTTAAGTCAAAGACGCGCGGGTATGCCTCGTTTGACTATGATTACGCCGGCTACCGTCAATCCGACCTGGTCAAACTCGATATCTTGCTCACGGGTAAGCCGGTCGACGCTTTTTCCGCGATCGTCTCTAGAGACCGGGCGTACGACCGCGGGAAGGCGTTGGCGGAGAAACTGCGTAAACTAATACCTCGCCAGATGTTCGAGGTCGCTATCCAAGCTTCGATAGGCGGGCGGGTGATCGCCCGGGAAACTGTTAAAGCAATACGGAAGGACGTCACAGCCAAATGCTACGGGGGTGACATCTCCCGTAAGCGCAAACTCCTGGAGAAGCAAAAGGAAGGCAAGAAGAGAATGAAACAGGTCGGCCAGGTGACGATCCCGCAAGATGCTTTCTTGGAAATCTTGAAGGTCGAAGAGTGAGCGGTCTCTATCTCCACATACCATTCTGTCGTTCGAAGTGCGTCTATTGCGATTTCAACTCTTATGCCGGCCTCGACGCTCTTATCGATCCATACGTCAACGCGATTTCCGATGAACTAGCCGAGCCGAGCCGGGTTTGGGACGGCGGCGATATCTTTGACACTCTTTACATCGGGGGCGGGAACCCGGCGATGCTAAATGAAGCGCTGCCGCGGATACTGAAGAGCCTGTTCTCAGCTGGACGGTTGGCGCCGGGGGCCGAAGTAAGCATTGAGATGAATCCCGAAGATGCCAAGGCCGATGTTCTCGAAAACTTACGCGCCGCCGGGGTGAACCGGCTTAGCCTGGGTTGGCAGGCCCTCGACGACGATCTGCTGAGGCGCATCGGGCGGCGTCACAACGCTGCCTTGGCACAAGAGGCGCTGGTCGTGGCCGGGCAAGCGGGATACTCGGACGTCAGTGTCGATCTGATCTTTGGCCTGCCGGGGCAATCTTTTGACGATTGGCGATCCGCGTTGGAGCGAGTGATAGAGGCCGGTCCGGAACACATCTCTGCCTACGATCTGACGATCGAGCCAGGCACACCTCTGGCGCGCTCTGTCGATTCAGAACTTAGGACGGCCCTGGGCGCGCCCTTGCCGACAGAGGATGCCGTGGCGCAAATGTATGAGTGGACTAGAAAGCGTTTAGTAGGCGCGGGCTACGAGCATTACGAGATATCCAGCTTTGCCCGAGCAGGACGGCGATGCCGCCATAATCTTAACTATTGGTACGGGGGCGACTACCTTGGGATCGGCGCCGGCGCGCATAGCCACTTTCAGGGTCGGCGCTGGTGGTCTTTGGCGGACCCCGCCAAATACATCGAGGCGAAGAATAAATTGGCGGGTTCAGAGCAGCTAAGTATCCGCCAGCGTCTCAGCGAGCGGCTGTTCCTGGGTCTGCGCCTCGTTGAAGGCGTCGAGGCCCAGTTGATCGAGAGAGAGCTGGGCGAGGATCCCGAGAAGATCTTCGCCAAGCCGCTGGCACACTGGCGGGAGTTGGGCCTGATGGCCGCGGGACCGCGTCTGGCCCTGTCGCCCGGCGGACTGGCGCTGGCCAATGAAGTAATGGTTGATTTCGTATAGTCCGGCGACGCTGGTATCGACGAGGGCTGGTTAGCACTCATACTTATAGACTGCTAAAATAGGGCGATGATCTATGCTTAACGATAGAAGGCGGGCAATATTGTCCGCAGTCATTGAAGACTTCATATATACAGCGGAACCGGTGGGCTCACGTAGATTGGTCGACAAGTACGGGTGGTCGTTAAGTTCCGCGACGGTCAGAAACGAACTCTCGGCGCTCGAGGAGCTTGGCTATCT
The DNA here is from genome assembly GCA_030666075.1 of Actinomycetes bacterium. Classification (GTDB taxonomy): domain Bacteria; phylum Actinomycetota; class Aquicultoria; order CAJVYJ01; family JAUVQD01; genus DAOUYN01. The sequence continues at coordinate 4,678 of DAOUYN010000082.1, forward strand.
GACACACCCCCATACGTCTGCCGGTCGGGTCCCGACGGATAAAGGGTATCGTTACTACGTGGATACGCTGTCTGAGGCCGGTACCGGCGGCTTGGCGGAACTGAGCGGGTTCTCCGTGGGGCTGACGATGGAGATCGACGACCTCATGCGTGAGACCTCGCATTTCCTGTCCGGACTGACCCGGACGATGGCGGTTGTCTACGCACCCGACGTCAAGCGCGAGCGGATCAAGCATATCGACCTGATCGGGCTCGGCTCAGCCAAAGTCATGATGGTCGTTATTCTGAGCAACGGCTCCATATCCAAGCAGCTGGTCAACGCGAGGCGAGAGGCGTCGGCCGAGACCCTTTCTGCGCTGGAAGAGCGGCTCAATCTGGCTTTTGTGGGCGAACTGGTCGATAGTCTGACCGGGATCGGTACGCCCAATGAAGGCTTGAATGCCGGTGACGCTACTCTTTTGACCAGGTTATGCTTGGCGCTTGTCGATTCATTATCGATGGATATCGGCGAACGCGTCTTTCATGATGGAGCGGCTCAACTGCTGGACTACCCGGAGCTGGCCGGTCTAGATGAGATGCGCCAGGCGTTGACCTTGATAGAGCATAATTATCGGCTCTTCGAGTGGCTCCGCGAGGCCGCCGAGGCGAGTGAGCTGGTCATCAGGATCGGTGCTGAGAATGAAGATGAACTGGTAGGATATACGGTGATCGCCAGTGGATATGAAGTTCGCGGGGAGGCGGTCGGCGCCCTA
>DAOUYN010000174.1 GCA_030666075.1 Actinomycetes bacterium
GGCACTGTCCGGCTCAAGCTCTTTATGGGCACAGCGACGGTGGTCGGCCGTCGCTCTGATAACTCCTTGTATGACTTGGGCCTAGCAACATACGACGAGAACGACTCTTTTCCGCACGAAAGCGCCAAGGGCTTCATCGATCTCTTTGGTCTGCCCACCCGGATCTGGGCCGACCGCCACGGAGGCCGTCGATGAAGCTCTGGGGTGGGCGTTTCTCGAAACCAACAGACAAACTCGTCGAGCAATTTTCCGCCTCACTGCCGTTCGACAAACGCTTGTACTGGGAGGATATTGAAGGGAGCCTGGCCCACACCAAGATGCTGGGCGCCCAAGGAATAATCACCGACAAAGATGCCGATGCCATCCGCGGCGCCCTAATGGAAATACGCCTGGCCATCGAAGCAGACGACTTCGACTTCGATCTAGCCGATGAGGATATCCATATGGCCATCGAACGCGCCCTCATAGATAAAATCGGACCAGCCGGCGGCAAGCTCCACACCGCCCGCAGCCGCAATGATCAAGTAGCGACTGATATGCGTCTACACCTCAAGCGCACCCTTATAGTTATAGCCGGAGAGGTGGCCGCGTTACAAGAAACTTTCCTGGCCCTGGCCGAAGAGCATCGCGACACTGTCCTGCCCGGATATACGCACCTGCAGCGGGCGCAGCCGATATTCCTCGCTCACCACCTGTTGGCTTACGTCTTCATGCTCGACCGTGACGCTGAAAAACTGAAAAACTGTTATCAGGAAGCCGATGTCATGCCGCTCGGTTCAGCAGCCATGGCCGGGACGCCTCTACCTATCGACCGGGAGTCGGTCGCCAAGGAGCTGGGCTTTTCGCGCCTGAGCGACAACAGCATGGACGCGGTCAGCGACCGCGACTGGCTGATCAGCTTTACAGCCGCGGCAGCCCAGATCATGGTCCACCTGAGCCGCCTCTCAGAAGAATTGATCATCTGGTCGAGCGCTGAGTTCGACTTCGTCGAGATAGACGACAGCCATACGACCGGCAGCAGCATCATGCCGCAAAAGAAGAATCCGGACGTTGCCGAACTAGTCCGGGGGAAGACAGCCCGGGCGATCAGCAACGTCACCGGCATACTGACCTTACTCAAGGGCCTGCCGCTCACCTACAATCGCGACCTGCAAGAAGACAAAATATATCTCTTTGAAACGATCGATATCGTCAGCAGTTGCCTGGCGGTCACCCGGGGAATGGTCGGTGGACTAGCGGTCAACGTAGAGCGGATGGCCGAAGCGGCCGGCGGCTTCGCGGTTGCCACTGACTATGCCGACTACCTGGTGGTCAAAGGCCTGCCCTTCCGGATGGCTCACGACGTAGTCGGGCGTCTCGTCCGCTTTTGCCTGGAAAACGACAAAGAGCCGGTCGATCTGACTCTGGAAGAACTACAGACCTTCGACCGCCGCTTCGCGGCCGACGCGCTCTCGCTTAGCGACCCAAAACGGTCCGCCGCCGCCCGCATCAGCCCAGGTGGAACCGGCTCAGAGAGCATTACGAGCCAACTGAAAACGGCCCGGATAAAATTGGACGAGCTCCAAGAGTGGGTCAGTTCCGGCTCAACCTTAGCCTGAGGCTTCCCGGCCTCAGGCTGCTTTTCGATCTGAAGAGTAGCCGAGCACGGAACGGAGCATCATCAGCTCGTCGCGGAGCAAACGGGTGATAAGGTAGTTCTCGGCCACGTTGGCCCGGCCCACGGCCCCTAACTCTTGAGCAAGCGCCCGGTCCTTGAATACTTCCACAATCGCCGCAGCGCAATCTTCAGTAGAATCTACCAGAATACCTCCGCCGCCTTGCACCTGCATCGGTATCCCGCCGGCCCGCCCGGCGATGACCGGCGTCGCCTTCCACAGAGCTTCGGAGACGACAAGCCCGAACCCTTCGCGTACGGACTTTTGAATAACCGCTTTAGCCAAGCGCTGAAAAGCATTGACCTCGATATTGCTGACACCGGTGAGGTTCGTGAATATCTGGAGATTATTGTCGGCCCGGTCGAGTTCGGTCAGCTCTTTGTACACATCCCATCCCGTCGGATCATCTAAAGCCATGGAGCCGACCAGTGCCAGATGGAGCTCGGGTATCTCTTCGCGGGCCATTTGATATGCCTTGACGACCCCGAATGGGTCTTTCCACGTATCGAATCTCGATATCTGAGTGACGAACGGCTCTTTAGGAAACATGCCCAGCCAGGACAGTATTCGCTCGGCCATACCGGGTTCCAACTCCATGTTCTTGGGGCTCAGGGGGTCGATAGCCGGCGGGATGATCTCCACCTCGGCCCGAGAGAAACCGGGTGGGACGAATTCCTGCATCGTAAAGACCACCCGGTGGTAATGGACAATATAGTTCCGAAGATACGCCCACACCTCGGGGTTGGGCTGGGAAGTATCTATATGACACCGCCAAACCCATTTCGTCTTGTGGCTCGCCTCCATCGTTTCGATCATCGCTGCCGGCTGCGGGTCGTGAATGATCACCACATCATAATCGGCCGCCTTAAGCTCCCGGGAGTTGGCATAATTATAGGTGACGTAGGTATCTTTCTCTTCTGAGCTTAGCCGGTGCTGTGCCCCTTGCAGAGCATCGTGAAATGTCTTAGTGACCTTGAAGAACGGCTCTTGACCGAAGATTATCCGCCACTCAGCATCGAGCCCGAGGTTTTTTTCGAGAGGCACTAGCGAGCGAAGAAGCTCGGAGACACCGCCCCCGTACGGAGTCGCGTTTATATGAGCCACCTTGAGGCCCTTGAGCGGCTTCGCCAAATCACGTAGTTCTTCGATGATCTCAGTTCCGACGATCGGCTTGTAAGCGTCGAGCGATTGCCGCCCAACATCGACCAATTGCAGCATACTTTACCTCCCTGATCTTTTCCGTCTTTCCCCGATTATCGGCGGGTCTTAACAGGGAGGACGGCTCGTACAGCCAGTGAGCGGTATTCTCTCGCCGGAAGCGGGCGAAGGTGCTATACATTTATTAGGCGGCCAAAGGCCGGGGGTTGAAATCCGCCAAATTGGGGACATATACTCCAGGCGCTAGGTCGCCAGGCAAGCAACGGACGGCCGGCAGAAAGAGTGAAGCAGATGAAAATGATATCGATCATATTGGCTCTGTTGCTAAGCCTGACCA
>DAOUYN010000024.1 GCA_030666075.1 Actinomycetes bacterium
TTCCAGCCGTTGTGACCGAAATAGACCGTCTTCTCGGCCACAAAGGGCACGCCGTTCGTCGATGTTAGTTCGGCGCTGAACTGGATATTGCGTAGCCCCGGCAGCTCGTCGACGATTATCGTGCGTCTGGCGCCGGGCGGAACCGTCAGCGACCGTAAGACCTGCGTCCCGTTGGGCCGCAGGAACCGCGCCTTCACGCCGGCGGCACTGGCTCGGGGATTGTAGATTATCAGCCTGGTCTCATAGTCCCCGCCGGTATAGCCGTCGGCGAAATGCCACGTAGGGCGCACAGCCCGGGTTCCCAAGGTGGCATAGCCACCATCGCGTCCGCCTTTATCGAAATACGTCACCCTCTCAGCGACGACGCCGACACCATTTATAGCGGCTATCTTAATCGACACGTCTGTATCGCTAAGACCCGTCAGCCTATCGATATAGATCGTCCGACGCCGATTCGGGCGGAGCTTATAGCGCCGGATGACTTTAAGCCCATCCGGTCGGGTAAACGTCGCCTCGATGACGGCGTTCTTGGCCGCCGGATTATAAACTACGACGCGGGTATCGGCGGAGCCCCTGGTCGTCCCCTGGGCAAAGAGCCAATTAGTTTGCACAGCCGGAGCAGCGACCGTATTATGCCCCCCGGTAATACCGTTGCTCCGAAAATACATCGACCGCTCGACGACGACATTAGGGCCGGACAAGACGCGGACTTCAGTGGCGAAGCGGGCCGACTTGACGCCGGAAACAGAGTCGACAACGACCTTTCGCCGCCCGCCGGCCGGTATCGACAGCCGCCGCGCGACCCGTGAACCATCGAGCTTCATGAATGTCAGCGCGACCTCTGTCCTCAGTTTACCAGGGTTGAATACCAGGATATGGGTCTCAAACGGTCCGACAGTGGAGCCTTCGGCCAGAAACCAGCGGCGCCCCGGAGCCGTCGCCCCTATCGTCGCGTGACCGCCTTGTCGCCCAAGGTAGTTGAAATACATCGCCCTCTCGGCCACGATACCCACCCCATTGGTCGACTCAAGGTAAGTGGAGACGCCCGTAGACCGCAACCCCGGAACAGAATCGACGTGGATGGTATAACGCCGGCCGGCGCCGACAGTGTAGTTCTTGATGAACCGCGCGCCCCCGGGCTTGGTGAAAACCGCGCGCACGTTGGCGACTGAATTGGCTGGATTAGCTATAAGGATCTTGGTATTGAAGCGGTCGGCCGTATAACCTTCGGCAAAGTACCAAGTGGTCGACGGCTGCTTAAAGGTCAAGGCCCCGTAGATATCCAGGATGCCGTAACCATAATACTTGTCGCGTCCCTTGGTGCCGGCATCTTGAGCGGAGCGGGTCAAAGCCCGGTAGACCTCTTCGGGCGTCTTTAGGCCGCGGGCGATAAGCATCGCGGCGGCCGCGGACACATGGGGGGACGCCTGAGAAGTACCGGTGATCCAGTAGAAAGTGAACGCGGATGGATCGCCCTCTTCGATCGTCTCTTGCAAGATCCCATCGACAAAGCCGTCATGGTTTTGGTCGAGGTCCGTGCCTCCCGGAGCGACCAAATCAAGACCGCCCCCAAACTGCGAATACGAGGCCCGCTGCCGGTCAAAGCCGGTGGCGCCGACACTGATGACGTGGTCCGACGAGGCCGGATAGATAAGGCCGCCGGAGTAACCGGTGCCTAGCGCCCCGTTGCCCGCCGCAGCTACGATAGTGACATTGTGCTCACGCGCATAGACGATCGCGTCTTCAACGGTGCGAGAGAAGCTCTGCAGGCCGAGACTGAGGTTGATGACTTTGGCGCCGTTGTCCGCAGCCCACCTGATACCAGCGGCAATATCAAGGGCAGTCCCAAAACCTTCGCCGTCCAGCACTTTAACGGGCATTATCCTGGCCCGATAGGCAAGGCCGGCGGCGCCGTACTCATTATTGGTCGTCTGAGCGATGATCCCGGCCACATGTGTCCCGTGGCCCTGATCGTCGTTCGGGTGCGTATCATTGTTGACAAAATCGTAGCCCGGCGCGAACTCAGTCCCGGCGAGATCAGGTAGGCGCTTGAAGTCGAGGGGTCCCGGCGAATAGTCTTCGTAGGCTACCCCCGTATCAAGAACAGCGACGGTCACGCCGCTACCGGGATTAGAGGCAAGATTCCAGGCGGCCGGCGCATTGACCTGACGAAAGTTCCACTGCCTGGACCATAGCGGGTCATTTGGAAAACCCAGCGCCCAGGCCCGGTGATTAGGCTCCACATACTCAACACCAGGGTCGGCTTCGTACCTCTTTCGCAACCGGGCGGCCTCTCCCCGGCCACGCATCCGGACCACCGACAAGCCCTGTCGACCGCGCGTGGCGTCCTTGAACTTGATGATCAGCTCGTCCGGTTCGCCCGGCGCGGGCGTCACGCTATAGTTGCGAATGGATGTCTCGATGGGCCTGAAGCCCGGGGCGCCCGGTGAGCCGGCGGCCACGACGGCCCCCGAAGAACCTGTCATCGAGAGCGCCAGGGAGAACAAGGTTAAGGTCAGAATGAAGCCTGCCTTGAGGCGCGCAGTAAAGAACCGAATCGTGTCGCCTGTCGTCAACGGGTGCCGGTTCTCATGCTCCAGCCGGTGCCGGCAAAACGCCAATAGGCGTAATCTTTGATACCGGTCGTCAGTCGGACCCGATACCACATCTTGGAGGCCAGGCGCGAGCGGGGCCAGAGCCTGACCGTCTTGCTCGGCCCATCGTAGGTTATGGTTGCCGGCACCTTCTTGCCGGTCACCGAATGGACCAAATAAAAGGTGTTGTGGTTCAGCGTCCCGGACCGGATGTTGCTGATATCCGTGAACCTGACCATTATCGGAGCGTCCCGATCGACGCCGGTGGCCATCTTGCCCGGAGACCGCCGCCTCATCCGCGGCGGTCGGGAATCGATTCGAAGCCGAAAATGTGAGGTGGGGCCCCAATTGCCCGAACGGTCTTTGGCCCGCACATGAAAATACCAAATACCGTCGGCCCTATCGTTCGCGATCCTAAACGGGCGCGGGCTTTCCAGGCGGCGGTCGGGCACCGTACGCATCTTTCGGTCCATGATATACGAGTAGCCGCGGATGCCGCTCGGGTCGGCCGGCGGGGTCCAGAGGACCTTAGGGTCGTTGCTCTTGTACCAAATCCGCTGGTTTCGATGGGTCGAAGACCAAACCGCCGGCGCCCCCGGCCGTGTTTTGTCGGTAGCGACACCTGAGCCCCAAGACGAAGTACGGCCTAGGTTGCCGGACCAGTCGATGGTGCGGATCCGATAATAGATCCGCGGCCCCTGCGGCAGACCCGTATCATACATAGCCCTCGAAGCGGTACGCCGGACAAACTCCCAGGAGCCGCCCCCTTTACGCCGTTGCACTTCGTAAAGCCATGTGTCTGAAGCCGGGCTCGCGGCCCAGCTGACCAGCAGTTCGCGGCCCTTGAAAGTATCGGTGACCGTCACGCTCCCCGGGGGGAGCGGCGCCTCGGTATCAAAGTTGATCCGATAGACGTCCCATTGCCATCCGTGGCGATTATCCTGGTAGACCAGGCGTTGCCCGTTGAGTTCCGGCGCCTCCTGGCGACTGGATAGACTCGTCAGCCTGGTCGTCAAGCCGGAACTCAGATTGCGCGTGTAGAGATCGACATTGAAGTCCGGGTCGGCGCCGGCCGGGACATCCGTGTAAACGATACGATTACCCGAGACTGTGATCGAGGGTCTTGCGCCGATCCCCCGGACAGTCCGGACCAAATGCGCGCCCGGGGCCGCTACATCATACCAGTATAGTTTGTACTGATTCCCCTGGTAGCTCCGCCAAGCGATCCGGCCATTATCGACATCCGGCTTTTCATCCTTTGTGTCGCCGCTCGTGAGGCGGACTAGCGCCGGATTAGGCCAGGGGTTGTCGCCGTCACGATAATTCGGGGTTCCGTCGCCGTCGGAATCGACGGACAGGTCATAATAGAAGATATCGAATTGTCCGTTTCGGTCATCTGTCCAGACGACGAGGTTCTTTGATATGCGCGGGCTGAGGGAGCGGCCGCCGGGCTGATTAAGCGTATATATACCGCCCGTCGAGAGGTCTTTTAGCATGATATCCCACCCGGTGCCTGGATTGAACTCGTACCAGACGACGCGATCTCCGGAAATGTCGGGGCCGTATTGAGTGTCGGCAGTGTCAGAGACGGCCGAGGCGACCCCGGTGGAAAACCGGTACATCCAGATATCGGAATCGACGAGAACGCCCGGAGCGGAGCGTCTCTCAAAGACAACCATGTCTCCATCGACTCTCGGCAACCGATCATCACCGGAAGGATCAGTGAGGCGCACAGGCGACGAGCCGAGCTTCATGCCGTAGATGCGCGACTTCCCCGCTTTATCTTCCTGCCAGACGACTTGGCTGCCGCTGACTGTCGGGCGATACTGGTCTTGAGCCTGGCTCGTCAACCGGAAATTATCGACCGCCCAGGACGGCGCCGCCCAGGCCAGCGCCACGAGCAAGAAAGCGCCGACAACAAGACTGAACCGGATCATACTTTTCAAAAACTTCACCATCTTCTGTTAAAAAGTATAGTGAGCCCCGTCTGAGCTGTAAAGACGTGCCTGCATCTCTTGACTTACAACCGGGCGGGCAGTATCGTTGACCAGGAAGATATGACTTTTCTAAGGATATTCCGAGGCAGACTCTGGCTGCAGGTGGCCCTGGTTGCTTTGGCCGCTATACTCGCCGTCGCCTTCTGGCAACCCCAGCGGAAAGAAGTTCGCCGGATAGACGCCCGTCCGACTGCCGCTTCGATCTCCTCCCTGCTGCGGGAAGCCGATGCCAACCTTGAAACCGGCCTCGTTTCCGATGCTTTGCAAAAGTATCGCCAAGCGATAGCCATCGACCCTCAGAGCGAAAAAGCTCTCCAGAAGCTGGCCGCGGCCCGGGCGGAATTACTGACAGACATACAGTCGGGCATCGAAGACGGGGAGACTACGAGCGCGGTTGAGATCGCTAAAGAAGTGGTCGCCGGCGACCCCGAGAACAAATCGGCGCAAGAAGTCATCGACGCACATGGAGACACGGAGGAGCCCTGGGTCCCCGCTGACCTCAGCGATCCAGCCGCCACCCCTTTAAGCATCTTGCCGCCCGTCATGTCCGGATACAAGATCACCCAAAACGGCTGGCTCGACGAGCCGACTACTGCCGGCGCGACCTACGTTCCCCGCAGCCCGGCCATTTCCCAGGAGATAGACAGGGTCTTCTTGACGGTCAGCAGAAACAGCGGCGGCGGAGTCGAGCGGCAAGCCGAGCGTGAAGGGGAACTGTTTTCCATGGCGTCCACCGAAGACACGATCAACAATCACCCGGCGACCTTCGCCCTCTATGAAGAGGCTCACCCAGACCTCTACCCGACGCTCGCCTCCCTTTATTGGACAAGGGGTGATTGGTTCTTCTCGCTCCAGGTAGTGCCGAGCTTCCATCGCGACACCGGCACCCAACCGTCCGCGGACTTCAAGCACGGCATTGCCAAGCGCATAGCTGAAGAGCTTGGCTACTGATATACTGCTTGCATGACTGAGCTGCAAAAACCCCTGGAAGATCCCAAAAAACCGGGCGACAGCTTCAGGGTACGCCTGCGCCGCGGACTCCGTTTAGGACTCGACAACCCGGCTCTGCCGATCGTCATGCTGCTGATGATCGGGGCATTCGCGACCTACCTGTACCTCGAACCTAACACTGCAAACATTGAAACTGTCAAAGAGGCACCTTCCGAGGCCGGGGAAGAATCGGACCTCAAGGGCGGCGCCACCTATGAAGTTAAGGGAGAGACCGTCGAGGTGACCGTCAAGGCGACGGGGACGGTCCGGGCCACTAAGATGATGAAACTTTTTAGCCAGTCCGACGGGCTGGTCAAGATGTTGCCGACAGCGATCGGCGCCAAAGTGACATCGGCCACGGTCATCGTCGAGCTGGAAACGGGCGCGCTTCAGAAGAAAGTCGATCGCGCCAAACTCGCCGATGAACTGGCCCAAACCAACCTCAATGACGCTAAAGGCTCCAGCGAAGCCCGGCCTGAGGACATAAGGATAACCCAGCTGACGGCCGATCTCGCCCGCGCCGATCTCGAGGCCGCCGAAGCATCACTGGCCGGAACCAAGATCAAACCGCCGCGCGTCGGACGGCTTGATGCACTGCATGTGACGGCCGGACAGGTCGTAACAGCCGGACAATTGCTGGCCGAAGTCGTCAACGAGGCAGATTATGTCGTTGAATGCTGGGTGCGCGAGTCCGATGCTTTCGCCCTCGAAATAGACGCCAGCGCAACGGTCTCTTTTGCTTCGCGTCCATCCGAAGTGTATACGGCCAATATCGCGGGCATCGGCATGACGACAGCGGGCAACGAAGATCATAGCGGTATCCCGATCCAGATCCGCTTAGCCAATAATCAAAAGACTGAGTGGTTGCGGGCCGGACTGTGGGGAGCGAAGATAGAAATACCGGCGGCCAGGCGCGTTATCCCTGTGCCGCGGGTCGCCGTTTCCAGCGAAGGCGACAGCCACGTCGTGTTTGTCAAAGCCGGTGACCAATTCGTTCCCCGGGCCGTCACTATCGGTCTTTTCGACGAAGACATGATCGAAGTGGTCGAAGGCCTTGAAGAGGATGAGGTAGTCGCGGTCGATTAAGTCTTAAGGACCTTACTCTTTAGACTTCTTGTCGATCCGTAATTCTATTGAGCCGGGGTTCCGGCCGCCTTTAAGTGAAGAAACAAGTCCGACGACGGTGTTGATCGTCATGGCCCGCATGATAGGGTTCAAAGGTATCTTCTTGCCGTCGATCACAAGGTCGACCTTGGGCGCGACGCGGCCCTTCAAAAACTTATCTTCAAGCAGATCGGCTACGGCAACCGCGTTGTCTCGGGCGACCACCGGCACCCCTAGCTCAACGGCATCATCAGAGGCGACCATGAGCAGATCGTCTGGCTCGCATATCAGCTCGGTCTCTCCCGGAGCCAAGACCTCGACTTTGGGCTTGTCTTCGCGCTTAAAGCCTTCCGTCAGTACGATATCGACCGACCCCATATATTCGCCGGCGATCGCATCGAGCGACAATTCGCCGTCGAGGCGGCGAACCATGGCTGCCTGCGAGGCCGAAGATATGACCATCACCTCGGAGCCGGCCTCTGTATGGCGCCAGCTGTCTTTCCCGGGATGGTCGATACTGAAAGAATGGGCGTCATGCTTGATCGTGCCGACGCGATACCCCCGGCCCTTGAGCTCGGGGATAAGTTTTTCAAGTAAAGTAGTCTTTCCGGAATTGGACTTTCCGACGATCGAAACGACAGGCGGCGTCATCTAAGAGGTTGGCGCCTTGGCTACCTTTGTCTCCGTCGCTTCCTTCACGTCGGCCGCGTCTTTCTCCTTGGAACCGCTATCGGACGAATCGAGGGACACGGTGTTCTTCAGGTCCGTACCAAGACCGGTCAGATCCTTGCCAAGACCGCTCAGCTCATCGCGGGTCTCTTTCATGGTCAACGATTCAGTCAGTTCCTTGCGGCTCTTCTCGTCCATGCCGGTCGAGTTCTCCACATCGGTCTTGATCGCCTCCGCGCCTTCCTTGAACGACCTGATCGCCTTACCGACGTTCTTGCCGACCTCTGGAAGCCGGTTCGGTCCAAAGATGATCAGTGCGATGACGAGAATAACTACGAGTTCTGGTGCTCCTAGGCCAAACATGCTAACCCCTTTCCATTAGGTGCAGGTATTTTACCATATGATGACCTCGTGTCTACCTAACCACGAGAACCGCGTCGACCTCAAAGCGGGCGTGTCCCGGTGTGCCCTCGTTGACGACTTTGAGCTCGTGCGTGCCCTTAGTCGTGTAGCCCTTGTAGAAGATAAGCTGTCGGGCTTTTGTCTTCGATGAGTGAGCATCGACCGTTCTTAGATACTTGCCGTCCACGTAGATGTGCGCCCTTCCCATCGCGGGTCCCTTGGTGACCACCAACCCGATGCCGACATTATTGTAGAGCTTGTAGGTGAGGGTATTGCCGGCCGTCTGCGAATACCTGACAGAGGTCAGGAAGTTCTGGCTTTTGCCGCTCTTAGTGTAACCGCCAAAGCCGGTCTTCGATTTGTATATCCCTTCGTTGAAGGGCACGATCGTCTTGTACGTCTTTGACCAGTCCCAGTTATGGGCGTTGTCTACCGCCAAGGTCCGGAAGTAGTAAGTGACACCGGCCTTGCCGCTGAAGTAGGCTTCGCCGGATGCGGCCGTTCCCGACTGCCACCGGCGCCACTTCGCTGAAGTCGACGGGCGGTAGTAGACATTGACGTATTCAAGCCCTGATGAAGGGGTAGGTTCCGTCACCCACCATTTGACCTTGAACTTTGTCGTCTTCGATATCCTGGTGGAGACGAAGGGGGTCTCCATCCGGGCGGTCGGCTTCTTGGTATCGAGGACGATATGGTCCGAAACGACTTTTTCATTGCCGGCCTTGTCCTTGAGGCCGTAAAAGACCACTTTCGTACCGTCGCCGCTCGAGAGCGTCCAGCTCTTGGATGAAGCAAACGACTGCCAGGGGCCCCAGGAACTGTTGCCGTTGCGGTAGCGGACCCTGTCGAGGCCCGAGCCGGTGTCGTTCCCTGTCAGGCTGAGCGGCACCGCTAGAGTCCGCGTATAGGCCGAACCGTTCCTGATCTTGACCGAGCCATTGGGCGGCACACAGTCGCCATCGAGCTCGCGAGTATAGATGTCCCAATGAACCGCCCGGTCATCGGCCCAGACGACCCGGCCGTCGTCGATATCGGGCTGGATCTGTTTTTTAGTATTTGTCGTCACTTGGATGACTGAGCCGCTCGAGAGGTCTTTACCGTAGATATCCGTATTCGCGCCGCCGGGATAGGTGGTATTGCGCCAATCCGTCCAGACGACCAGGTCGCCTGAGATCCGGGCTGAATATTGGGTCGTCGACTGCGGGTCGACCGGCGTGCCGTTGACGATGGGCGCGTCGAGGTCATAGTAGTAGACATTCCGCGGACCGCTGCGGTAATCCGTCCAGACGATCTTGCGCCCGGAGACATCGGGCCCGTTCTGTTTGGCGCCCTGGTTGGTGATCCGGGTCTCGGCCGGGTCCGGAGAGGGCCGCACCGCCTCCCGGTAGTTGGGGGTGCCG
>DAOUYN010000179.1 GCA_030666075.1 Actinomycetes bacterium
GCCATAAAAATAGTTGAAAAAGATTTGCCTAGGGGCTTGTCTGGTAGGCACCGCTCGTTTAGACTACAACATGTTGTGGCAAATATCATTTGACGCAGAAAATGTTGTAGCACCGGTAGCAGACAGGAGGGGCCCATGGCGACTAAGAGCACAAACAAGCCAAGCAGCAGCGACAGTACAACCCCGATCATTAGAGTGATCAAGACTAATGTTCGCAATTCGGACACCACCGATATTGCTCTGATGGTGGCGACGTCATCCCAGCAAGAGATCAACACGTGGGATAAAGAGAAGATCGTTAACTCGCTCATTAAAGAGATCGATGCCGCCCCGGATCTAGCGGAAGAGATCGCGAACGCAGTCGAGCGGCGCCTGGTCGATGCCAACCTAGAGACTGTTACCACCAGCATCATCCGTGAGTTTGTCGACCTTGAGCTCTTGACCCGCGGCCTCGGCGCCATGCATGAGCGCCATTCCCATATCGGTTTGCCGATGTTCGACGTCGAGCAGATAATCGGCGTGGCCAACAAAGAGAACAGCAATACCACCCACAACCCCGAGTCGATCAACCTGACTTTGGCCGAATCAATGCTCAAAGAGTTCGCGCTGAGGCGGGTCTTCACGGAAGATGTCGCCAACGCCCATCTCACCGGTGACATGCACCTACATGATCTGGGCTTCATCGTCCGTCCGTATACATACATGGGCGATAGTGTGATCGTCACGAAGCGCGACGGCGAAGGAAAAGGACTGCGTTCACTCAAGCAGCTCTATGAGGACCTGCCGTTTGAGATCGACGCCGAGCCCGGTGTCTGCGTCAAGAAACCCTTGGCGCCCATCTACGTACTCGATAAAGACGAACACTGGACGCGCATCACCCAGCTTACAAAAAAGGCGCGCAACGATAAGCGTATGCTCTTTGTAAAGACGGCTGACGGCAAGCAACAAGTCGTGACCGTCGATCATCCGATGATCACCGAGAACGGCATAGTACCCTGCTTTGAACTCAAAGCAGGGGACCGTCTCCAGACCGAACGCAGCGTAGCCGTCAGGCCGGCTTTCGCCAAAGGCATCAGGTTTATCAACCTTGTCGAGCAATTCGCCCAGGCCGCTGTGCCGAACACAAACTACAACGTTTGGATGGACAAGAAGGTGCCGCTGGCAACAGTCCAGCGTCAAGCTTTTGCCGGTAGCGCCCGCTTAAATGATTTCTCAAGTGCTTTTATCGAGCCGACCCACCGGGACAAGATGTCGCGGCCGGCGACGATGGAGCTGACGCCGAAACTAGGGTGGGTGCTCGGTCTCTACATCGCCCAGGGAAAAGCCACCGACACGGGACTGACGTTCCCGGCTGACCCGGCCACGGCAGAGACCTTGGTCGATAACTGTGCCGCCCTAGGGATCGAGGTCAACGAACCGACCGCTTCGAACAAGTTAGTGGTCAACGATATTGTCCTCAAGGATCTTTTCATTAATGTCTGGGAAGTCGGCCAGAGCGCCCGCGAGAAAAAGCTCCCGGCGCAGATCATCAGCTTTCATGAGGACTTTATTAAGGCGGTTGCTGCCGGCGTGATCGAGGGACTGGCTAAGCAAGAGGATGATTGTTTGTCGCTGCGGAGCAGTTCAGCGGCGCTAATCAATCAGCTCTCATATCTCCTGGAATGGCTGGGGCTTGATCCGGTCGGAGTGGAGCCGGGCGGTATGGGCAGCGTCTCCAGCCTGGAGGGCCGGACAGTCACCCGCCAGTACCCGTCATGGGGTCTGACCCTGAAGCGGGTCCCCGGAGTCGATCTGCCGTCAGTGAAATACACGCAAACCCCAATCGGCTCAGAAGAGACGATAACAGCATCCGGCATGGTCGAGGTGGTCGGCATCTCGGAAGCGAACATCCCCGACGAGTATATATACGATCTCACCACCGAGACCCACACCTTCATGTGCAACGGCATCTACTCGCACAACTGTGGCGGCCATTCGCTCGAGTATCTGAAAAAATATGGGCTGAACCTGCCCAACATCACGAGCACGTCCAAGCCGGCCAAGCACCCCGAGGTCCTCATCGGCCACATGGTCAAGATGGCTTCGAGTCTGCAGTCGAATTATGCCGGGGCCATTGGCTGGGAAGCGGTCAATATGTTCTTCTCTCCCTTCCTGGTGGGGCTACCATACGAGCGCATCAAGCAATTGGCGCAGATGCTCGTATTTGAGTTTAATCAGCTGGCCGGGGCTAGGGGCTCGCAAGTGGTCTTCACGGACTTCAATCTCTACTACAACGTGCCGAAGCACTTTGCCGACACGCCGGCGATCGGACCCGGCGGTGAGTATACGGGGCTGACTTACAAAGACTATGCCAAGGAGGCCCAGGACTTCCTTAAGGCCCTGTTCGAGGTCTACAAGGAAGGCGACGCCATGGGCAAGACCTTTGTCTTCCCGAAACCGCTGCTCCATCTCAACGATGAGTTCTTTCAGACAGAGGGCTGGGAGGAGATGCTCGATATCGCCTGCGATCTCGCCTCATCTCAAGGGATCACGTATTTTCTCTTCGACAGAGGCGACAGCGTGCGGGTCGCCCAGTGTTGCCGGCTCAAACTGAAGCTTGGCGAGGAGGATATGGCGGAGACAAAGACGCCGGAAAAGATGCGGTTTACCTCTTTGCAAAACGTCACGGTCAATCTACCGCGGATCGCCTATAAAGCGAAGGGCGACGATAGACAGCTCTTTGCGGAGCTAGACAAAGTGCTCGAGAAGGTCGGGGAAGCCCATTTACAGAAACGGGCGTTCATCAAGCAACTGCTCGATCTCGGCACTAACGGGCCGCTATCGCTCTTCTTGGCCGGCGCCGACGGTGAGCCGTACTTGAGGCTCGATCGACTCACGTACATCGCCGGACTGCTCGGACTCAACGAGATGGTCCAAGCGCACCTTGGCGAGCAGCTGCATGAGTCCCAACGGGCCCTCAAGTTCGGACTAAAGGTTGTCTCTCACATGAACCTTAAGTGTAAAGAGCTGTCAAAACGCTACGATATCAACCTGGTCATCGAACGCCTGGTGGAGAAGGGCAA
>DAOUYN010000190.1 GCA_030666075.1 Actinomycetes bacterium
GGAAAGACCAGCGTCGAGTTCTTTTCCACCGCCACTTCCATTAACGTCTGCAAGTATCTCAGCTGCAAGGAGATCGGCTCTTCTGCCATCACACTGGCTGCTTCGCTGAGCTGTTGTGAGGCTTCCTTCTCGCCCATAGCGTGAATGACTTTAGCCCGGCGCTCGCGTTCCGCCTCGGCCTGACGGGCCATGGCCCGTTTCATTGTATCCGGGAGTTGGGCATCCTTGACCTCGACTGTGCTGACCTTGATCCCCCAGGGGTCGGTGTGCTCGTCGACTATCTGCTGGAGCCGCTGGTTCAGGTGCTCCCTTTGGGTCAGCAGTTCATCCAAGTCCGCCTGGCCGAGGACGCTGCGCAGAGTAGTCGTCGATATTTGGGCGGTAGCATACATATAGTCCTGGACCTCGACAACGGCCTTTTGGGGATCCATGACTCGAAAGTAGATGACTGCATCGACCCGGACCGGGACATTATCGCGCGTGATCACTTCCTGCGGCGGGACATCTCGGGTGACTGTGCGTAGATCGACCCGTACCATCCGGTCTACCCCGGGGATCAGGATGAAGATGCCCGGACCCTTTTCGCCTATGAGGCGCCCGAACCGGAAGATCACGGCCCGCTCGTACTCCCTTAGGATCTTGACGAACGAGCTGACAAACACGATGAAGATCACGATCAGAAATATTATGACCGCGAAGAAGTCGCCAAAACCCATTCCTTACCCCTCTCTCTTTTCGGCCGGCTCTATCTCGAGCCGCAAACCATCTATACCTATTACCTTAATTGCTTCCCCTTTTGACACTTTACCGCTCAATGAGCTTGCCGACCAGACCTCGCCGTGGACCAGGACTTGGCCCTTGGGGTCGATATCGGTTGCCGCCCGCCCGGTTTGGCCTATCATTCCGGACGTCCCTGACGTGGGTCGCAGGCGGTGGGCCGAGACAGCCGAGCGGACCACTAAGACGATGAAGGCCAGGGTCATCAAGGCGATAGGTGCGATGACCCAACCCGAAACACCTAGCTGCGCCCGGGGTGCGTCGATCATGATGCCGGCCCCGAAAATGAGCGCGATCAAGCCGCCTCCCGCCAGCACACCGAAAGCCGGTGTCATCGCCTCGGCCACGAAGAGGACGAGAGCCAAGAGGATAAGCGCCAAACCGGCTATGTTCAGAGGGAGAGCCTGTAGTCCGTAGAGCGCCAGGATCAGAGCAATGCCGCCGCCGATGCCCGAGAACCCGAAGCCGGGGTTGGCCATCTCGTAGATGATGCCATAGGTACCGAGCATCATCAGGATGAAGACGATGTTCGGGTCTATCAGACCGTGGAGCAGCCGCTGTCTCGCCCCCATCGGTCGTTCAAATAGTTGAGCGTCAGCGAGGCCGCTCAGTTCCTGCTGGCGGCCGTCGAGCTTGACGATAAGTCCGTCGCTTTTCTTCAGGACCGAGCGGTCGTTCTTGGCGATAAAGTCGATGACACCCAAGTCCTTTGCCTCTTCGGCGGTGGCCGACACGCTCTTTCTGACGGCGTCCTCCGCCCATTTGACGTTGCGCCCGCGTTCTTTAGCGATACCGCGGACAAAGGCCGCCGCGTCGTTTTCCACCTTTTTCGATAGCTCGGCATCCTGCTCGCCACCGCCTAGATTGACGGGATGGGCGGCGCCGATGGTAGTCCCGGGCGCCATCGAGACGACGTGGGCCGAGAGACTGATGAGCGCCCCGGCTGAGGCGGCGCGGGCGCCGGTCGGAGACGTGTAGACTATCACTGGTATCTTTGAACCCATGATCCGCTGGATGATCTTGCGCATAGAAAGATCGAGTCCGCCGGGAGTATCCATGCGGATCAAGACAGCCGCATCGCCGGCGGACTCGGCGGCGTCGATCTCATGAAGTAGATAGGTGGCGACGACCGGATCGAGAGCCCCGTCGATCTCCAACACTCGGACCTGCCCGTCGGCGCTCCCGAGCGCGGGGGCCGGCCACAGAGCGACGGCTGCTAAGAATGCCACCCATAAAATGAGTAGCATCGTCCTTAACTGGATCGCCGGTACCGTCATGCGGTTGATTGTAGCAAAAGGACTAGGTGCTAGACAGAAAAAAAGACCCCATGTGGGTCCCTTTTTCTTCAGTCGAACCGGCGGATCTTAAAAGCTCATTTCCAGGTATGAATCAATGTTACCCGGTTGTTTATTTCAGTAAACGAAAAACCCCGGTCTCCCGAGGTTTTTCCTGGCCGACCTCACTGGATCAGCGTCGTTTGGGCTCTCGCTCAGCCTTCGCTGTTCTTAACCAGCCTGGCGTATATGCCGAGAGCGAATCCAAAGATGATATGTGTCGGTATGGCCAACTCGGGTCCAACCGATGCCGTTAGCTGCGCGCCGACGGCAGGTCCGATGATCAGGAAGTTGGCGATCCACAGGCCTAGCCCGAAGAGTACGCCTAGAGCCACTGCCGTGCTGACCAGATAACTACTGGTTAGCCGCGTATAGCTGACGGCGAAAAAGACACCGAAAACAGCGCCTAACACCATGTGGATACCGAGCCCTGCAGTAATGCCTAGGGCCGTGG
The DNA here is from genome assembly GCA_030666075.1 of Actinomycetes bacterium. Lineage (GTDB taxonomy): Bacteria > Actinomycetota > Aquicultoria > CAJVYJ01 > JAUVQD01 > DAOUYN01. Next base: position 2,566 of record DAOUYN010000190.1, read on the forward strand.
CGGCGCTCGCGTCGCTCAGAACGAGTGTGGCGATCTTCTCAGGGACGAAGAACAAACCATCGCCTTGCGCCCAAGTGGCTCCCATGACTGCCATCCCCATCACAAGGGAAGCGATCACGCCGCTTGCGGCTCCGGCCCATACATGTACGTCTCGTAACGCGTGTCCGTGTGTTCTAGTAAGTGCTAGTGTCGTCATTATTGCCCCCTCCTTTACTGAGTCGCTTATCTTGACTCTTATATACCCATTGAGCTGCAGTTTAAACACCTTGCTTATCGACCAAGCGCTGAGGGTCGGGTTTAGTCAAAGCCAGACCTGACCCCATTGTTGACAAACTTGATAAACAATGTTAATAATCTGGCATGAACATCTCGTCGAAAGCAGAA
>DAOUYN010000184.1 GCA_030666075.1 Actinomycetes bacterium
TGGATGCTTCAGGGAGTCTTGGCCGAAGAGTACCGGCGCCAAGCGGATAACAATCGGATCCGCGAACTCTCTATAGACGCGCCGCGGGGGCTGATTTTGGATCGGGAAGGGGAGCCGCTCGTCAAGAACCGACTGGCGGTGGTCGTCACGCTCGAACCTGAGCGCGGTGAAGATAAGCAGCTCAAAAGAAGGCTGTCACGCGTACTGAAGATCAGCGTTGCCAAGATCGACGAGCAGATAGCCAGCACCAGGGTGGACCCGATCAAACCGCGCGTCATCCAGCGCGACGTTGACGAACAGGCAGTCGCCTTCATTAAAGAGCACAGCGGTGATTTTCCGGGAGTGGCTTTAAAGATAGAGGCGATCAGGGAGTACCCGCATAAGACGCTCGCCTCCCACGTAGTCGGTTATCTGGGGGAGCTGTCGGAGCAAGAGCGCGAGGACTCGGAGTTCGCCCGCTATGACCTGGGCGATATGGTCGGGAAGACCGGGGTCGAGCGGACATACGATAACCTGCTGGCCGGGAGCAAGGGAACTGAGTTCATTGAAGTGAACGCGACAGCGGAGCCACTCCGGGTCATCGATAGGAAAACGCCGCACCCGGGCAATGATCTGGTGCTCACGATCGATTTAAAGGCTCAGGCGATTGCCGAAAAGGCGCTGGCTGACGGCATAGAGCGGACGAAAAAGAAGAAATATCGAAATGCGAGCGCCGGAGCGGTAGTAGTCATGACGCCTCAAGGAGAGGTCCTCGCTCTGGCCAGCTACCCGACCTACGACCCGACAGTCTTTGTCGGCGGCGTCAGTCAAAAAGACTGGACCGCCTTGACGCGCGAGGGAAGCGATTACCCGCTGAACAATAGGGCGGTGATGTCGGCGTATCCGCCCGCATCGACGTTCAAAGTCGTGACCGCGGCGGCAGGATTTCAAAATGATGTGATGACTTCAGGGACGACCGTCGTTTGCACCGGGCTCTGGACCGGGATGGGGACCAAATGGGCTAAGCGCTGTTGGGACCGGTCCGGCCATGGGCCGCGCAATATCATCGGGGCGCTGGAGGTATCTTGCGACTCCTTCTTCTATGATATTGGCTATCGGCTCTATAAATTGTCAGGTGAACGCCTGCAAGACTGGTCTTTACAAATGGGCCTTGGTTCCAAGACAGGTATAGACCTGCCTTCGGAGATAGAGGGCAGAGTGCCGACCGCTAAGTGGAAAAAAGAATGGAATCAGAACAACCCCGAGAACCAGGCGTGGTTTCCCGGTGATACCGTCAATTTGGCGATCGGCCAAGGCGACATCTTGACTACACCGCTTCAGATCGCTTCGCTCTACGCCGGGATAGCGGCCGACGGGACCATTTACCGGCCGCATGTCGTCAAGTCGGTCGTCGGACTCGACGGGCGTGAAATACGGGAGATCGAGCCGGAAATAACTGGAGAGTTCGGCCTGACCCCGACCGAGCTGGGCATCATCAAAGAGGGCCTCAGACGGGTGATCGCGACCGGCACGGCCAAAGAAGCGTTCGCCGGCCTTGATTTCAAGGTCAGCGGTAAGACGGGGACGGCTGAGGTTTTCGGGAAAGATGATTTCGCGTTGTTTGCCGCCTACGCTCCGTCCGACGCGCCTGAATATGTTGTCGTCACCGTCATCGAAGAAGGCGGGAGCGGGAGCGGCGCGGCGGCCCCGATCGTGCGCGAGATCCTCGAGGGCATCGTAAGCGAAGAAGCGGCGGACTGATGCGTAACCGTGAATTCTTCAGAAATGTCGATCTGACACTGATCGCCGCGTCCTTGGGATTGGTGACGATGAGTCTCGTGGCGCTTTACAGTATCGCCGCCGGCGCGGACGACGGCGGCGGCTTCACTAAGCAGCTGATATGGATAGGAGTGGGGCTGGCCGCCATGGCTTTTATGGCCTTTATCGACTATACACGCGTCCGTCACCTGACTTTGATCATCTATTTTGTGAACATAGCGTTTTTGTTGGCGATCGTCCTCTCCGGCGATACGGCGCTTGGCGCGCAGCGCTGGATAATGATCGGGCCCTTTCGGTTTCAGCCCTCGGAATTCACGAAACTCTTCGTCATCATGACCATGGCCGCATTCTTAGCCGAGCGTAAGGGCCAAACGCTTAGTTGGCGCGATGTAGGACTGGTCTTGGCCTATGTCGCTCCATCAATCGCTCTCATCCTTGTCCAGCCCGACCTTGGTACCGCGCTTGTTGTCTGCGCGGCCATAGCCGGCATGCTCCTGGCGGCCGGGGCGGATTATAAGCAACTTGGAGTCTTGGCTTTTCTTGCTTCGTCAGCCGGCTGGATAGTCGTCCGCTTCCACCTGCTCAAAGAATATCAGCTTAGCAGGCTGTCCGTCTTTATAGATCCAGACCGAGACCCCCTCGGGAGCGGATACAACCTAAAGCAATCGATTATCGCTATCGGGTCCGGGGGTGTCTTCGGCCGGGGGTGGTTGTCGGGGACACAGTCGCGGCTCGACTTCCTCCCGTCGTCCGTTCGCCATACGGACTTCATCTTCGCGGTCATCGGAGAGGAGCTTGGTCTGATCGGCGGGGTAGTCGTTTTGGTGCTCTTCTTCTTTCTGGTTTCGCGGGCGCTTCGGGTGGCGCAACTCTCCCGTAACTATTACGGCTTATTGATGGGCGCGGGGATCGTCAGCATGTGGATCTTTCAAGTACTCGTCAATGTGGGCATGACTATTGGTATAATGCCGATTACCGGGATTCCGTTACCGTTCGTCAGTTACGGGGGAAGCTCGATGTTGATGAACTTCATGGCCGTCGGCATGCTGCTTAGTGTATATGCGCGCCGGTGGCGCTAGCCGGGAGGGCAATGAGGGAAAAACTGTCTTTTAGAAAAGGTCTTGGAGTCCGAGATTTGCTTCGGATCATTAAAGACGCTCGCGGAGAGACCGAGACCTCCCCGGATATTCTGGTCGTCGGCGATCCCTCCGATGTGTCCAATCTGTTAGCGTGGTTGAAAGAAGGGGCCGGCGA
>DAOUYN010000099.1 GCA_030666075.1 Actinomycetes bacterium
GTTGCCTAAACGAGAACGAAAACGATCGGTCGTCAGCTCAAAAGCTGACATGCCCTGCAATTCCTCCCGCCGGTACCCGCGGGCAGCGAGCGCGTTCTGGTTGGCAAAGATTATCCGCCCGCTACGGTCGGTGACGAAAAATGAATCAGTCGCGCTGTCTAGTAGCTCAGACCGGAACAGAAGATTCCGTTCAGCCGTTTTTCGTTGTGAAATATCGCGCACTGCCCCGGTGACAAAGACCTGGCCTCGATCGTGCCAAGATGCCAGGGAGAGCTCTATCGGGAATTCCCTGCTATCGCTGCGAAGACCGACCAGCTCCACGCTCTTACCCATGAAGGCGCCAGTCCCGTTCGCATAAAAATTCGACATTCCGCGTCGGTGTGCAGCCTTGAGGCGGGGCGGGATGATCCTCATCACATTATCCCCGAGCATCTCGGCGGGACTGTAGCCGAACATGCGGGTGGCGCTATGGTTCCAATATCTGACCCGCCCACTGATATCGATCGTGATATACGCGTCGGGGGAGGCTTCTGCAATCGCTTGAAAGCGCTCTTCCGATGCCCCGGAGATGAATTCATCGCCGCCGTCTTTAGATTGGTGTAAAGCCATAAACCCCTTTCACTCGATCATGGGGGTTTATTCCGCGCGCGGGCCTTTTCTAAGACAGGTCGAGCCCGGCTTCATCCTTGAGGACCCGGCGAAAGTGCTCGATGATGGCTTGAAGCTTCTCCTTAGAGACTGCTTCGAAACGCAAGCCGAGGACCGGCTGTGTATTCGAGGCCCGAACGAGACCCCAGCCGCCATCCATCTTGACCCGAGCGCCATCAATATCGATGACCTCGTGATCCCGAGAAAAATATGCGGCCAGCTCGTCGATGACGGCGAACTTGCGGCTGTCCTCGCAGGCGATCCGATACTCAGGGGTCGATACATATTGCGGCAGCGCGGCCACTAGGGCACTCAAACGCTCCGGTGTTTTCGACATGAGCTCGACGGTCCGGGCGGCAGCATAGATAGCATCATCAAATCCGTAATACCTATCATTGAAAAACAGGTGGCCCGAAACCTCTCCGCCCAACTGGGCATCTTCGAGCCGGAGTCGCTCTTTTATGAAAGAATGGCCCGTGCGTGACATGATCGGGATTCCTCCGGCCTCCTGAACGACCTCTTCGACCAGCTCGGATGCCTTCACGTCAAAGATAACTTTGCTTCCGGGCCGGTTCGCCAGCAGGTCTTTAGCATAAAGCGCCAGCAGCTGGTCACCCCAGACGATCTCACCCGCTTCGTCGACAACCCCGAGTCGATCGGCATCCCCGTCGAAAGCCAGGCCCACATCGGCGCCGCCCGCCCGCACCCGTTCGATCATATCCTCTAGGTTTTCCGGTACGGCCGGATCCGGATGGTGATCGGGGAAGGTGGAATCGACATCACAAAAAAGGCACTCCACCTCACATCCAAGCGCCTCCAGTATCAGCGGCGCAACCGGGCCGCCCATACCGTGACCGGCATCGATAACCACTGTCATGGGGCGCTCGATCTTGATATTATCCAAAATGTACTTGATATATGGGGCGGTGGCATCGACTGCCTCTATCTTCCCCGGCTCTGCTTCGACTAGATCGCCGGCCAAGACCATTTCGCGCAATTCCATGATCTTATCGCCATAGATAGTGTCTTTGCCGATATTCATCTTTAGCCCATTGAACTCCGGCGGGTTGTGGCTGCCGGTTATCATCAGCCCGCCGCCGGTATTCATATCATAGTTGGCAAAATACAGGATGGGTGTGGGACACGGGCCGACCATCAGAACGTCGAGCCCGCACTCGGACAGACCGGCCGCCAGCCGCTCGGAAAAACCCGGAGAACTAGCGCGATGGTCCCAGCCGACGGCCGCGTTCGTGCCGCCCGCCCGGACGATCTTTGTCCCGGCCGCCCGGCCCACCCAATAAAAGACCTCGTCGGTCAGATCTTGGCCGACAAGGCCCCTGATATCGTATTGGCGGAATATCTCCGCTGAAAGCTCTACAACCACTCGGTCAGTATATCACTGAAGCCTTGACCGCGCATGGTCGAAACTACTCTCCGAGCTCGTCCCAGAGTCCTTGAACATACTGCTGGAATCGCTCAGATTTCTTCTCACTTAGCAATTCGGATTCGATGACTGCGGACACTTGCTCAAGCGGCGCTACCTTGTCCGGTTCGGCGGGATCGGAAAAGCGCGCAAGATTGGCATCGTAATACTCTCGCACCTCGGCGGCGGTCACTTTCACGCCGGCCGTCACCTTCTCCATAAGTTCCTGCTTTAGGAGGTTCTCTTCAATCTGACGCCGATACTCGGCTAGCGACGTGCCCCGCTCCCTGAGCGACGCGAGAAACTGCTTAGTGTCAGTGAAGGAACTTTTTACCTTTCCCAACAGCTCATCGACTTCGGAATCGGTCACCCGGACCCCTTTGGACTTCGCCTCGCGCTCCAAGAGCGCCTCGAACCGCTCCTCCCGCGAGAACTGAGCCAGATACCGTTCGGAGGCCGCCTCGCCTTCAGCACCCTCGAATTCGCCGGGCCGTCTCTTCTTCAGGTCGGCCAACCGTTTTTCAGCGTTCGAGCGGGCCGATACCTCTATCTCCTGGCGCGCCCCGTCCTGACGATATAATGCGCCCAGAGCGATCGCCACACCTATCATCACCACGACCGTCGCCAGCAGTAATATCTTCTTCATGGCGCAATCTTACCACCTGGCCCTTGGAGTTCTCTATAATGGTCACATGATCTCTAAGAAACTCGCCCACATCACCCCCTTCATCGTCATGGAGATATTAGAGCGCGCCCAGGCTATGGAAGCGAACGGCGAGCACATTATCCATATGGAGATCGGAGAACCAGACTTCCCCACTCCCGGCCCCGTCCAGGAAGCGGCCCTCGAGACCATCCGGGCCGATCGCACCAAATACACGCACAGTTTGGGCTTGCCACAGCTGCGTGAGCGGATATCGAAGCACTACACCGATGAATATGGGGTCCATGTCGACCCAGAACGGGTCATAGTCACCACTGGCAGCTCAGGCGGTATGCTTCTTGTCTTCTCCGCCCTGATCGACCAGGGCGACCGGGTACTCATCACCGACCCGTGCTATCCCTGCTACCCCAATTTCATCAAGCTCGCGGGCGGAGTCCCCGAGTACGTGCCAATGGGCGAAGATGAGGGTTGGCAGATAGACTCGAAGCGCTTTTCCGATGCCGCGGCTAAGGGCGCCAAAGCGGCGGTCATCAACTCTCCGGCCAACCCGACCGGAGTCGTCCTCACTGCCCCGGTCATGGCTGATCTCGCTAAAACGGCAACCGACAATGACGTCCTAATCCTGTCCGACGAGATATACCACGGCATGGTCTATGAAGGACACGGCCATACGATGCTCGAATTTACCGATGAAGTGGTCGTCATTAACGGTTTTTCCAAGTTCTACGCAATGACCGGTTGGCGCTTGGGATGGATCATTGTCCCTCCGGGCCTGGTTCGGCCGATCCAAACGTTACAGCAAAACCTCTTTATCTCTCCGCCGACCATCTCGCAGGAAGCGGCCTTGGCGGCCCTGAGTGACTCGCGGGTCGAACTGGAGCGGATGACAAAGCTCTATGATGAGCGCCGTCGATGGCTCGTCCCCCGCCTGCGCGACTTAGGCTTCGGCATCCCTATCGCGCCTACCGGGGCCTTTTATGTCTTGGCAAATGCCAAACATCTCAGTACCGACAGTTACTCTTTAGCCTTAGAAATATTACGTGATGCCAAAGTCGCCGTGACTCCCGGCATCGATTTCGGCTCCGCCGCCGAAGGTTACCTGCGCTTCTCCTATGCCAACTCCCTTGCTGAACTGCGCGAAGGATGCAATCGCTTGGAGGCGTGGCTAAAACAGCGCCCGCCGACGAATAAGGCATGACCGAGCCGCTGAGAGCCACAATACGAGAACGGGCCATGACTGTTCTCGCCCGCCTCGCCCCGCTCTATCCCGACCCGCACACCGCGCTCCGCTGGTCCGACCCCATCGAATTAATGGTCGCGGTGGTCCTGTCGGCACAGTGTACGGATAAGCGGGTCAACTTGGTAACCGAGAAGCTATTCAAAAAGTACCAGGGGGCAGCCGACTACGCCGAGGCCAACCCCGGCACGCTCGAAAGCGAGGTCAGATCGACGGGCTTTTTCCGAAACAAAACCAAGAACATCATCGGCGCCTGTACTGTTATCGCCGATGAGTACCACGGACAGATGCCTGACACGATCGAAGCGATGGTCGCCCTGCCCGGCATCGGCCGAAAATCCGCCAATATCATCTTGGCGGAAGTTTACGGCAAGCTTACAGGCATCCCGGTCGACACTCACGTAAACCGCCTAGCGAGGCGGCTCGGCCTGACCGACCAGACCGATCCCGTGAAGATCGAGGCGCAGCTGATGCCGCTTATCCCGCAAAAGGACTGGTACCGGTTCTCATCCGAACTCATCTACCACGGACGGGCCATCTGCAAGGCCCGCAACCCGGATTGCCGGGACTGCGTCCTAAACGACATCTGTCCCTCCGCATTCAGTTACTAGGCCGATTCGGGTAGTAATAGCGTGTTGAGCGGAAAGGAGTACGATGAGCGAACCTATTTTCAAGAGCCTCGAGCCTAATATCATGGTCGATGACGTCAATGAAACGGTCACCTTTTACCGGAATAACCTGGGCTTTTCCCTGACTGTCGGCGTAGATGAAAAGATGCAGACAGTCGACA
>DAOUYN010000009.1 GCA_030666075.1 Actinomycetes bacterium
GTCGCTCTTGCAGGTGATGCACCGGGACAGTTGTGAATATGTGTACCTCGACGCCCGGCATATTCCCGCCGAGCGCCTGGAAAGTCGCTTTCCGGCCATCTGGTCCCACTGCCTGGAGCAGGGGATCAATCTGTCGAAGCATCGGGTCCCGGTCACCCCGGCCGCGCATTACCTGATCGGCGGCATCAAGACGGACCTCTATGGCCGGAGCTCGCTTCCGGGGCTCTACGCCAGCGGGGAAGTAGCTTCGACCGGCGTCCACGGAGCCAATCGCCTGGCGAGCAACTCTCTTCTTGAGGGGGTCGTCTTCAGCCGGCGCATCGGCGAACTTCTAGAGAGCGAAATCGAACCCGGTGCCTCCCAAAACGCGGCAGTCAGCCTGTCTTCACCAGTCCGTGAGCTCGGGCCGTCGCTCGATAGTGTCCGCGCGCTCTTGCGGGAGTTGATGAGTGACAAGGTCGGCGTGGTTCGGACGGTCGAGGGCCTCCAGGAGGCACAGAGACAGCTTGGCGATTGGTCTGAATTGCTCGAATATGAATACGCGCGAGTGAGGGACTGGGAGACGGCCAACATGATCACGGTCGCCGGACTTATTGTCGAGGCGGCCTTGGCGCGGCGCGAGAGCTTGGGCGTCCACATGGTGGCCGACTGATGGGGGCGGTCGATAAAGCGATCGAAGAGGCACTGCTGGAAGACTTGGGGGCCGGATTCGAAGATATCACCACCGGAGCGCTTATCAAAGATGAGCGCGCATCGGCCAGGATCGTCGCTAATGGCCCCGGTGTCATCGCCGGCCTGGGTGTAGCGGCCGCGGTCTTCGGACGGATCGACCCCGATCTTTCTTGGGAGACGACGCTTGCTAACGGCGATGTGTTCGAGTCGGGAGCGATCACAGCCACGCTTGGCGGTCCTTTGGGCGCTATCCTGTCAGGCGAGCGCACGGCCCTGAATTTCTTGGCCCATCTTAGCGGCATCGCCACGCTTACCGGACAGTTCGTCGAGGCGGTCTCGGGAACGGCAGCTGAGATACTCGACACCCGCAAGACTACCCCGGGCTTGCGGCACCTGGAGAAGGCGGCCGTAGTCGCGGGCGGCGGGCGAAATCACCGCTTTGGCCTCTACGACGCCATTCTAATAAAAGACAATCACTTGGTCGGTCGAGATTTGGCCGAAGCGGTTCGCGCCGTCCGGTCGGCCCATCCGGGCAAGCAAATAGAGGTGGAGGTCGATACGCTCGAGCAGCTACATCAAGCCCTGGCTGCTGCGGCCGATATCGTCTTGCTGGATAATATGGATATAGCGATCATCCGCCGGGCGATCGCGGCGGCAAAAGACCGGACGATCATTGAAGTCTCCGGCGGCGTGGATCTTGATAACGTCGGGCCGATAGCGCGGGCAGGCGCAAAACGGATATCTATCGGCGCCTTGACTCAAAGCGCCCCGCCGATAGACTTTTCCCTGGCAGTGGACGAGATCGGCTGAGACCATGGCTGTACTGGAGACACTGCTGGGCCTCTTCATAGCTTTCGGATACTTGTTTCTTTTTGCGGCGACGGCGCTCGAGAACATCCCGGTCTTGGGGGCGCTGATGCCCGGAGAGGTCATCGTCGTTGCCGCCGGCTTTGCCGCCGCCAGAGGCGATCTTGATTTGACGATCGTCATCCTTGTCGCCTGCACCGGGGCGTTTGTCGGCAGTACCATCAGTTATATTATCGGCTATCGGGGCGGGCAGCCCCTCATTGAAAAAATAGCGCACAGGCTGGGCGTGGATAGGGGCAAACTCGATGCAGCCGATCGCTATTTTAATACCCATGGGCCGATAACCGTCTTTGTGGGCCGCTACATGAGCGGCGTCAAGGCGTTCATCCCCGCCCTAGCCGGCGCGCATCGCATGCACTTCGGCAAGTTCTTGGTCTTTTCCGCTCTTGGGATAATAACTTGGACTTTCATCGCCGCCTATCTCGGGTTCTATTTTGGCGAGAACTGGGAGGCGTTGATCTCGATCTTCAAGGCGGTGGGTTGGGTCATTCCCGCGTCGATCGCCTTAGTCGTCATCACCATGTTGCTCATTAGGCGCCGGCGTCGCGCGACCAGAAAAGAGCCCGGAGCAGATGAAGGATAGCATCGTCGCCGCGCTCAAGGAGGCAGATGGTCCGGTCTCCGGTGAGTTGCTCGCCGGCAGGCTGGGAGTGTCGAGGGCCGCGCTGTGGAAGCACATGGAAGGCCTGCGGGCGGCCGGATACGTGATCGATGGGTCGCCCAAGGTCGGTTATCGGCTAATGTCCGAGCCTGACTTAATACTGGCCTCGGCGCTTTCGTCGCTGCTCCCGGGCGAGTTCAAAGAAAAGGTGGTGCGCGTCGACGAAGCTGATTCGACGAACACGCTCGCTAAGGAGCTGGCCTCCAGCGGACGCCTCGGACCGGTCGGTCTAGTCGTTGCCGAGTCGCAGACAGGCGGGCGGGGCCGGTTCGGTCGCCGCTGGCATTCGCCTCACGGCGGCATCTGGTTCTCTCTCGTTATTAGACCGCGCCTGTCCGTCAGGGAGGCGGGAGTCGTGCCGCTGTTGGCTTCCGTGGTCACTGCGGAAGCGGTGGCTGAGGCGACCGGGCTCGATGTCCGGATCAAATGGCCCAACGATCTCCTTATAGAAGGCAAGAAAGTGGCCGGAATACTGACGGAGCTCGCGGCCGAGCTCGGTGAGATCGACTACCTGGTCGTTGGGGTAGGGCTCAATGCCAATGTCTCTTTTGACGAGCTTGGGGACTCAGATCTGGCGGCGACCACACTGATGGATGAGACCGGCCGGGCAGTCGATCGCCCCCGGCTCATTGCCAAGATCGTCAATCGTTTCCTTTCCGACCTGGCCGGGCTCCCTAAAGACGTGGACAAAATGCTGAGACGTTGGCGCGCGCGTTCGGCCACGCTCGGCCGGACAGTCACGGTCACAGCTGCCGGCGAGGCATTCACGGGCGAGGCTATCGATCTGGATAGCGAGGGCGGTTTGATCGTCGTGGATAAGGCCGGTACTCGCCGGGTCTTCCGGGCCGGAGAAGTGACTCTCGGAGAGCGCGTTTGACGCCGCCGGTCAGACTCCGGGCCCATCACCTGATCTGTTTGTTCGGCTGGCGGGGAGAGGGTTACAGTCGGGAGTTTACGGATAACTTCAACGCCGTCGTCTCACGGCTAAGCGATTCAGCCCTGGTCGAGCTGGTAGACGGGGCCGACGATATCTGCGCGGCGTGCCCCAAGCTGGCCCCCGGCGACTGCGGCGCCGGCGACCCGGGCCTGGCTGATCCGGCGGCTATCGATGCGCGGGTCCTCGACTGTCTTGGTCTTGATGTCGGGGGCGTCTATAGTTTCGGCAGCCTCGTTGAGGCGGTCCGGACCCGGATCGCCCCGCAGGCTCTCAGCGCGATCTGCCGGGGATGCGCTTGGGAGAGCCACGGTTGGTGTGCCGCGGGGCTCGAGCACTCCCGAACGGCTGGATGATTCGTTCGCCGCGGTCAGGAGCGGCCGACGATCAAGGCTACTCGCCACCTGAAGGCTGCCGGCCCTTCGGTATCGATGGTGCGGGCCAGTTCGCGGCGGGCTTGTGCTCTTCTTGACGAAAAGAGGGCCAAAAGACTGCCGCGATTGTTCAATGTATCTATCAGCTCTTGCCCTGAATCGAATAACTCATCAAAGGTGACATATTCTCGAGTGACCTCGCGAAAACCATCCTCCAATTTGTCGGTGACGGCCCGGGCCCGCCGGTCGGCCCGCGACCAGGAGCCTGAGGGACGCAAGCGGTAGGCCAGACGTCTAAGCGCCCGATTGCCGTCGGTGGCCTTTGCGGGCATCTCTGCCTCTTCTAAGCCGTCAGGTCGGTCAGTGACGGCCACGGCCAGCGCCAGGACGCCATCGGCAGCCGCCTCCATCAGCTTTGAGCGTTCCGCCGCAGTGAGCCAGTGATAGGACATCGAAGCGAAGACTAGCCGCGTATCTTGGCATTCAAAGTCGTTTAGCGGCCGCTCGATCCACAGTGCGCGCGGGACAAAAATACGCCCGCGGGCAGCCATGGCCGCCGACGGTTCCAGGGCCGTGATCTTGGCTTGCGGGTATCGCTTATGCAGGATCGCCGTCGCGAAGCCGGTGCCGGCACCGACCTCAAGGATAGACTTGAGTTCTTGAGAGTCGCCCACCTTGGCCGCTAACGCCTGAGCGATGCGCTCGTAGAACTTCCGATTGATATCGCTATCGTATACAGCAGCGTGTTGTTCATAGAAATCGCTGGGGCGGGCGGCGTAGCCCTGGTCTAAATTATCTTGACTCATCCACGCTCCTCTGACTGTCGAGCGAGCCAGTCACAGATCGTCCGCCAAGTCTGAGGGTGACTGATGATATCAAGGTGGCCGGCGCCCGGGATCTTTTCAATCCTGTCGATCGCCCCGCCCCATTCACTAGCCGCGTCCGATACAGACTTGATGTCGTCGGCAGCGTGCAGGAGCAGGGTCCCGCGAGGCGGAGTCAGGGGACCATTCAGGATATCTGTGAGGCCGGAGAACGGTTCAGGCTCGCGGACCCGCCGGGTGCGAAGCGTTCTTAGTAGATCCCGACGGCTTCCTTCGAATAAGGCCGGTCCGGGCAGGGAAATAGCTACACCTGTGTCCAGGCCGGTCTCAAGGCCGAGTCTGGCCCCCAAGCTGTGGCCGATGAAGAATGAAGGCCGTCCCGGCCCCTCCAGGCGTTTTTGCATGGCGGCCGCCGCGGTCGCCCGGGTCAATAAGTCGTTCTTATCGGGCGCGTGTCCCGGCAGGTCGAAAAGGCGCAGACAGACCCCGGCTTGAACAACCACATGGTAGGCCAGGCCCAGCATCTCTTCCTTATTGCCGCCGTAGCCGTGGACGACCAGTCCCTCAGGGACCCCCGTTTCATTGGAGTCGGGACGGATAGTCAGGTCGCCATCTTCGTCGATCTCGATCTTGGCTGTTTTGGTCAGCATCTCCTCCCGATCACCTCGTCGATGGCCCAGGATGTCGCCTCGACCAGAGTGGCCAGCTCCGTCGATGATATGGCTAACGGCGGCATCAAGACCAGGATGTCTCCGAGCGGCCTGATTATCACGCCGCGCTCGCGCGCCTTCAAGGTGATCGCGCGGCCGATCCGCTCGGCGGTTGGGAACGGCGCCTTGGTTTTTCGATCGGCAACCAGTTCGATGCCGACCATCAGACCTTGCTGCCGGATGTCTCCGATATGATCTGCGGCGGCCAATGGAGCCAGCAGCGCGGTCAGTTCACCGGCGCGGCTTTGCGCATTTTCGAGGATATCGGTCTCGCGCAAGAGTCCGATGCTGGCCCGGGCGACTGCCGCTGCCAGCGGGTTACCTGTGTAGGTGTGGCCGTGGAAGAACGTTCTTAGTTCTTCATAGCGCCCGCGAAAAGCCTCATATATCTGTTCTTGGCATAGCGTGGCCGCCAGCGGCAGGTAGCCGCCGGTGACCCCCTTGGCGACGGTCATGATGTCCGGCTCGATTCCTTCGAGACCGCAGGCGAAGAGCGGCCCGGTCCGGCCGAAGCCGGTGGCGACTTCATCGGCGATCAGGAGCACACCGTGCCGGCGGCAGAGCGCTGATATTCGGGCCATATAGCCGGGAGGCTGGACGATGATCCCGGCGGCGCCTTGGACTTTGGGCTCGAAGATAACGGCCGCTGTCCGATCGGCCCGCTCCGCCAAGAGCTTTGCCAGCGGCTCTAGACAGGCCAGGTCGCAATCGTCCAATTCGCGCCCGAGCGGGCATCGGTAGCAGTAGGCCGCCGGTACCAGGCGGGTCGGGAAGAGCAGGGGCTTGAATGTCGAATGGAAGAGTTCGTGGCCGCCGACGCTGACGGCGCCGAGCGTATCGCCGTGATATGCGTTGGTAAAACTGATGAACTCTTTTTTCTCAGGTCTGCCGGTCTGCCGGTGATACTGGAAGGCGATCTTAAGGGCCACCTCCACGGCTGTCGAGCCGCTATCTGAGAAGAACACCTTTTCCAGGCCCGCCGGCGCGATCTCGGCCAGGTCGGACGCGAGCAGCGCCGCGGGCTCATTGGTCAGCCCCAATAGGGTCGAGTGGGCGACTTTGTCGAGCTGCTCTCTGAGGGCCGCGTCAAGGACCGGATGGCGGTGACCGTGGACATTGACCCATAGCGATGATACGCCGTCCAGATACCGTTGGCCGGCACTGTCTTCCAGCCAACAACCTTCCGCCCGGGTGATCATCAGAGGGTGTGGTTCTTCACTTAGATATTCATCCATCGCGCTGAATGGATGCCAGACATGGGCCGCGTCCGCGGCGAGGGCGGCGCTTTCGTCGCTCTCGGTCCGACTGTCATCCGATATGAGCGAAGCGATATCGAGCCGGTGGGCCTCTTCGGGGGCGGGAAGGCGGAGCTCTTCGACGGAAACATCCAGCTCCGGGATTAGGCCGATGATGGGCAGTCCGGTCAATCGGGCCAGTTCATCCGGGTTCGTCTCTTCGGCGATCGTCGGTGTCGCCGGGTAGCGGTTGATGATGATACCGGCGATCTCGATCCCGCGGGTCCGGCAGGCCTCGATGGTCAAAAGCGTGTGGTTGAGTGTGCCCAAGCCCGCTCGAGCGACGATGACCACGCTCATCCGTAGGCGCGGAATCAGGTCGGCGAAGGTCGTCTTCAAAGACAGTGGCACCAGGGCGCCGCCGACACCCTCGACGATAACAACTTGGTGAGAGCGGCGCGCTTCCTCTACGCGCTCGATTATTTTGCCGACATCGATAGCTATTTCCTGACGCTCGGCGGCGAGATGGGGCGAGAGCGCTTCTCGCAGCCGATAGACGCCGACCGTATCGACATCCGCATCGGCCGCCTTGGCCAGGTATTCGTTGTCCGCATAGATCTCTGCTCCAGCGTTATTGATAATGCCCGAGACCACCGGTTTCAGGGCGATGGTCGATAGTCCCGCCTGGCGGCAGGCCGCCACAAGTAAGGCGCTGACGACCGTCTTTCCGACGCCCGTATCGGTGCCGATGACCGCGATAGCAGTACCGGGGCGGGGTTGCTGTGCCGACACTATCTCAACCCCCGTTCAGCGGCGATCCGGCCAATAACGACCAGCATCGTTTCCACTTCTTCATCGGAATGGGCGGCACTGACCGCCAGGCGCAGTCGCGCCCGGCCCCGGGGAACCGTCGGGTGGCGGACGGCCGGGATGAATGTCCCGGCATCGAGACAGGCTTCGGAGAAGTCAAAAGCGTCTTGTTCGCCCCCGATGATGATCGGAATGATAGGGGAGTCGCCCCCGATCACTTCGAGGCCGATCTCTGTAAGTCGGCCCCTGACGTAGGCGGCGAGTTTTTGCACCCGCTCCCGGCGCCAGGGTTCAGCGCTTAAGAGATCGATGGCGGCGCTGACCCCGGCTAAAGTCGCCGGCGGCAGCCCGGTTGTAAACATAAACGATCGAGACTTGTTGATCAGTAGTTCGATCGTCTCGCGGTCGCCGGCGACGAACCCGCCTAAACCCCCCAAAGCTTTACTGAACGTGCCGGTCTCTATCGCCGGGTGCGCCTGAGTGTGGGCCGATGAGCCCTGACCTCCGGGCCCGAGTATGCCCGTCCCGTGCGCGTCATCGACGATGAGAGTGCAGTCATGGTCCGCGGCCAAGGAGGACAGCTCCGGCAGGGGCGCCAGGTCGCCATCGACCGAGAAGAGCCCGTCGGTGACGATAAAGCGGCGCTCGAAAGCGGTCCAGCGCTCTAGCTGGGAGTGCAGGTGAGCGGTGTCCGCGTGCCGGTAGCGTTTGAGTTGGGCGTCGCTCAGCTTGGCCCCGTCATACAGACTGGCATGGTTGAACTTGTCCATCAGGAGGAGGTCGCGGGAGCCGGCCAAAGAGCTGAGGGCGCCGACATTGGCCATATATCCGGTTGGGAAGACCAGGGCCGCCTCTTGCCCCTTGAGCGCCGCCACTTTTGTCTCCAATTCTCCGTAGAGTTCGTGGTTGCCGCAGATAAGTCGCGATGCTCCGGCTGACGCCCCATACTTCTCGAGCGCCCTGGCCGCCGCTTCAAGCACGCCGGGATGGTACCGCAATCCCAAGTAGTCATTGGAGGCGAAGACGGTCGCCTTACGACCGTCAAACACTGCCCTGGTCGGGCTCGTATCTACCTGGTTCCGGAGGCGCCGGTAGAGACCGGCGGACTTGATATCCTCCAGGCTCATTTTTCTGTTGCGTTGCCGGCCGGACTCTCGCCAGTGAGCTGGAAACCCAGCGAGCGGAGCATCTCGAGATCGGCTTGGACCGCCGGTCCGGCTGTCGTCAGCAGATCGCCGATGAGCAGGGCGTTGGCTCCAGTCTGAAAGGGAAGGCTGGGGTCATCAGAGAAAGTGCTGCGTCGCCCGCCGGCGAGGCGGATATATGCTTTCGGCATCACCAGGCGGAATATAGCCAAGTACTTGAGAGCTTCGATCGCCGACATCAGCGGCTGATCTTCCAGGGGCGTGCCGCGGCGGGGATCCAGGAAGTTGATCGGGACCGAGACAGGATCGATCTCTTTCAGCTCAAAGGCGAACTCGACCCGCTGCCGCGGGGACTCGCCCAGATTGAGGATGCCGCCGACACACTTCTCGATGCCGGACGTCTCTAGGTTACTTACAGTCTCTAGCTTGTCAGCGTATTTATGGGTCGAGCAGACCGCACTGAAGTGACCGGCCGCTGTCTCCACATTGTGGTGGTAGCGATCGAGTCCGGCCTGGCGGAGGCGGTTCGCGCGTTCCGGTGTCAGGGCGCCGACCGAAGCGCAGCGGTGCATACCGGTCTCCCGGCTGAGCTGAGAGACAGCCTCGACGACCGTTTCAAAATCTTCGTCGCTGAGGGTGTCACCGCTAGTGACGATACAGAAGCGATGCGCCCCGGCCGATTCCGCCTCCTTGGCGGCCGCCACTATCTCCTTGACCGGCTTCATCGGGTAAACCGGGGCATCAGTCTCATAGTGGCTCGACTGGGTGCAAAACTTGCAGTCTTCAGGGCACCGGCCCGACCGGGCGTTGATTATCGAACATAGGTCGATCGAGTCGGAAGTATACTTTTGGCGGACTGAATCGGCCGTTTTGGCCAGGACGGGGACGTGTTCATCAGGTGCCTCGGACAGGACAACAGCCTCGTCAAAGGTCAGCTCGCCACCTTCTAGCAGGTGTTTCTCAAGCCCTTCGATATATTCGGGCCAATTGTAAACCTTATCCTCCATCACAGTTGACATAATTGGCGAAAAAGCGATTGCAGTCAAGGCCGCTCTTAAGCTAGCATCGACTCATGCTATTGGTTGTCGATATAGGGAATACCCAAACGGCCATCGGCCTCTTTGATGGGGAAGATATGGCCGGCGATTGGCGGACCGCGACTATTGCGGACCGAACAGACGATGAGCTGGCGGTCGAGTTCAGCGGCCTCTTCGCGTTGACGGGGCGGGTCTTGGGAGACGTCACACAGGTCTCGCTGGCTTCGGTCGTGCCGGCGGTGGGCGACGCTTTCTTGAAGATGGTCGACAAATATATGGAAGCAAAGACATTAGTCGTCGGTTTCGAGACAGAGTCGGGCCTCACTATAGAATATGAGTATCCGGAGAACGTCGGCGCGGACCGGATTGCCAATGCCGTGGCCGGTTATGAAATGGAGGGCGGCCCGCTCGTCATCGTCGATTTCGGTACGGCCACGACCTTTGACGTCGTCTCCGCTGAAGGGGCGTATCTCGGAGGGGCCATCGCTCCGGGCGTGATGACCGGGGCCGATGCCCTGGTCGATAAAGCCGCCGGCCTCAAGGGAGTCTCACTCGAGGCGCCGACTCGATATATCGGCCGCAATACGGACGCGAGTCTGCGCGCCGGGATCATTTTCGGCGCTGCCGCGCTGGTCGACGGCATCATCGCCGGTATCAGGCGAGAGCTGGGTGTCGTCTGTCCGGTCATCGGCACAGGGGGCCTCATCGACCTAGTCGGCCTCCACTGCCGCACTATCGACCGTCTCGAATCGAAACTTACTCTGTATGGCCTAAAACGCCTCTGGGACCTCAATAACTAAGAGGCGGCAGCGAGTTTGAGGGAGTCGAGACATTAGCCGCTCGGCAAGGCCGATAATTCAGAATTTAGTTGTGACGCCAAGCGCTTGCGTATATTATGTAGGCATATCGTTCGTTACCCGCAAAAACCAACCCTCCAGAGCCGAACGCAGACCATCCTTAAGGTTCTTTAAGCTAGCGCCGATAAAGCAAGGAAGCATGGCTACTTATCTTGAAAAACTAGAAGTAGAACTCGAATCGCTTATGGGCGAGACCGGCCACCGTACGTTGCAGGCCTGCCTAAGAAGAGTCGGAAGCACTGGGGCAGAGATGGCTTTCTTTGACAAGGTTGCCCTCGTCAAAGAACTTTCCGAGGCCTTTTCAATGATCATGCCCGAGAACCGGGTAGCTCTGCTCAAGTTAAAACTCGTAAACCTGAAGGGAGACGGCGAGTAGTGAAGCGCAATTTGTTGTTTTTGATGATTTTGATCCTGGTGTCGGCCTTTCCGATCCAGTCAGCACTGGCTGTCGCACCGTCTGCCGATGATTGGGCCGACTTTAAGGCGGCTTTCGATCAAGCCATCGACAGCCTCGAAGCGGATCCCGATGCCGCTCAAGGTGAGCTGGCAAAGGCCAAGACTATCTTTGATGAGCGGTTGGATTTGGCGGGCGACGTCCATACTTCGGCCAAGGACCGGGTCAGGGTCGCGTTCGGCGCCGCCCAGTCGGCTTTATCGGCAGGCGATGGTATGGGGTTGGCCGAGCAGTCCGAGATCGCCGAAAAGTCAGCCCTGGCCTTGATATTCGCCGAGTTACAAGCGGCGCTTGACGCCGGGCGTATCGAAGATGCCCACGGCTGGTTCGCGGTCATGGCCGCGCAACTGAAACTCGGTGAAGATCACGAGCTAACTAAACAAATGAACTCCCTGAACGGCGGCAGCGCCACCGACGATGAAGGGGCCAAAGTCATCGATGGGCTGGCGCTGAAATTGGCCGATAAGGTGGCCGAGGAATTGGATGAGGCCGTGGCGCTGGCCGACCCGAATAGTGCGGACCGGGATGTGGCGGAAGCCCGGATCAAGGCGGCCGAGGGCATCGGATACTTTCAAGCGGTCGCAGCCATGGTCCACGATAAGATCGGCCATAAGGACGGCTCTGTCATAAGCGGAGCAGTTGTCTCGGTCTACACTTCCCTGCTAGACGGAGATTGGGAAATAGCCGCCGAACACGCTGATATCGCGAAGAACGAACTTGAAGAATTCGCGCCGCACGAAGAGATGTCGGCATCTGCGTTTGACAAGGGAATCGCCGATATTCAGGGTATTTTGGCCAACGTCAGAAAGGAAACAGCGGCCGGGAACACGGAGGCGGCGAAACATCAGGCCGAGGACGCTTGGGGTGCTTTCGTTGTCGTCGAACCCGAGATCCGCCGATTCGACGTGAACCGGTATGTGGCGATCGAAAAAATATTCCCAATTATTCAAGAGCATCCCGAAGTGGAAGATGTGGATGAGTTAAGCACTCTCTTTACGGGGGTAGCCGAGGTCAGCAGCGGTGAGCAAGACGCTTCACAGGCCTCTATCTCTAACAAGGCGATCACGTTCTTCGAAACCTGGCGTCATATCCTATTTGGTCTGTTGGCCTTGCTAGGCGTCTACCCTATCTACTTGATCACCAAGGCCTTCGGCTGGCGCCATCGGGCCTGGAGAAATATCGGCATCTTCATAATCTTGCTGATCGTCCCGGTTTTTATGGAGGCGCTGGGCCGCCTAGGTGTCGAGGCCAAGATCGAAACGTTGCAGGCCTTTAGTTTCGCGGTCAATGAGTATGCCATG